>NZ_JBBAKG010000089.1:0-23822 GCF_040403615.1 Haliscomenobacter sp.
CGTTCGACTTCCTATTCAAAACCCAAAATCGGGAAGTTATTTTTTCTGCGTTACTTAGTGCATGCACTCTTCCATCACCTGGTGAAAGCGTTCGTGCAGGGCAGTGATGGCCTTGGTCAGGTCGGCATCGGAAGGTTTGGTTTTGACAAACTTGTCGATGGCTTTGGATTCTTTAGCCAGCAATTTGATGGTGCTTTTCACGCCTTCTTTTTGGTACTTGGCCGGAATTTCCGCTGCTTTCAAGGTTTTGGCTTTATCGGCCAATTCTCCCGAGCGTTCCATCAGCGGCTTGAGGTTTCCATCTTCCGCAGGGTGGAAGGTCTGCGCCATTACGGTATGATAGGCATCTAATTCTTCCCATCCGGTGCCCTTCTGCGCAAAAGACCATTGGGCCAGGCCCATCAACAACAAGACAAAAAAGTACTTTTTCATCGATTTGGTTTTATGTGTAACAAGTTGGGCACAAAGATAAAGATTGAGTTTGATTTTTACCACAGTACCATCACTTGTGCCATCATTCGACGCTTTGCTTTCCAGCGGCAAATTGGCTACAATCTTATTTCCTGCTATTTCAACAAGGATTGATCGGCCACGTGCCCTGATTCGGGTGCGCCCGCTGCGATCCATTGCCGCACAAATTCAATTTGGTTGGCCGTCAGTTTTAACCCTCCGGTGGGCATTTTTTGGCCAAATTGATACGCCGAACCTTCCCAACTGATTTTGGCATAAAGAAAACTTTTAGCCGGATCACCTGGTTTGACAGACCTCAACCCGGCAGCTTTCGCCTGTGCGTTGTGGCTATCCTCGTTGAGCAAATGTTTGTAGGTGTTTTCATCCCCCAGGCCATGGTGGCCAAAATCGCCTTCTTTGGCATGGCAACTCGCTAAGGCACAAGAGGTTTTAAAGATCTTTTCGTAGATGAGGTTGTAACTGCCTTCGGGGGGCGTATAGCTCGGCTTGGCAGCTTCTTCTTTCTTGCAAGCAATGGCAAACAAAAGGGTGGCAAAAACGACCAGGGTTGTTTTTTTGATTAAAAACATGTCGAGTGAATTAAAATGAAAAAATAGCATTAATTAAAATCAAAACCCATAGCGAAGTCCGACGCGAAAGGTTTTGTAGAGGAAAAAATTGGGCGCACCCTCTGGATCAACTGGCGTGTATTTCAGGGCCAGGAGCCAGTTGCTGCCAACTTGTAGGTCAACAGGATGCCCTGAGGCTGGAGCAAAACGCCAACTCAACTGTAGGTCTGGGCCCAAATTTTGGCGCAAAAAACCAGGGGTAGAATTGTCTGCCGCCACCCATTTCCCATCCTCGTAAACGTAGCGAAGGTCTCGGGTTTTGGTCCTGCCAATCCGATAGATAAAGCTAGGTGTGATCCGAAGTTGGCTAAAAATGCGGATATCAGCGCCCAGGCGAGTCCCCAGGAAAGTGTAGGTTTCCGAATAGGGATTCTGCCAAAATCCAGCGTGCAAATCCTGGAAAAGTCGCGTCCCTTTGCGTTTTCCTTCATCCCAGGTGCGTTCAATGGCCAAGGAAAAACCTGGACGAATCGACACCGGATTGGTGGTTTGCAAGGAGCCTGCATCAATGGCAATGCCCATATCCTGGTGAAAGAGGTTCAAGGTGGCAGCCCATGGACTAGCTTGTTGCCCATAGCCCCCAAGGGCACAGCTCAGGCAGAGCGCGAGGCATACAAATTTTATTTTCATAACATTCGGCTTGAAACACCAGTGCTGGTGATTTTTTTTTACAAATAAAAATAAAAGAAAATGCCCATTTCATCCTCGGAGGTTACCCCAAAACGGATTTCGCGGTTGGTGTCATTGTCATAGGTGATCATGGTGCGCACACCATTGCCCTTTTCGATTTCAATAAAGTCGGGCAGGTACACAAACTTTGGATCGTGCCAGTTGTCGTTCGTGTACATCAGTTGCCCATCTTTTGGTCCTCCGAGGTAGTACACCTCAAATTTTTTGCCGCGTTTGTGCATGTGGGAAAACAAGACCTTGAGTTTTCTTTTTTCAGAAAAAGTCTCCTTGTACTCAATGGTCGTGGTCTTTTTGGGAGGAAGCACCAACATCTCAATGTTGTCTGCACTTTGTTGTTTCAAAAAGAATTTTACTTCCGATTTGGGTTTGGTGTAAATGTTCATGCTCACTTCCCCAAAAATGGTCTGGTTCGTCTTGTTGAAGTAATGAGAATTCAGGTCAAGCGTGGAGTTGGCAGCAATGGGAACCGCAAACCCTTCGGGAAAATCTACCCGTTGGTACGGAGAAGCGGCTTCAGCCAGCAAATTCATGTTTTCCATGTTGGAAAAAGGATTGATGCGTCCATCGGGCTGGTTCTGATCGCGCAATTCGCCGATTTTGGGCAATCCGGCCTTTTGCTCATCCTCGTATTGGTAGGCAATGACGTGGTGCGAACCCTCGCGCTGTTTGACTTCATAACCCGACATGTAGATTTCCTCGGTGTTGCCAACCGCAACCCGCATGTACCACTCTCGCTCAAAATTGGCGGGAATGGGAAAAGCGGGAACGTGAAGGTTATAGCCCTTGCCAGGATCAGGTTTTTTTAGGGGTACAAAATCTTTGGGAATCGCAGCCGGGTCGTAGTCCCAAGCTTCAACTTTTACACAAGCATATTGGGCAAAAGTGAGCAAAATGAACAGTAGGGTGATTTTTGAAATGTTTGTTGCCATCATTAAATTGATTTTTTTCAATGGCTCAAAACTCCAAAATCAAGCGTACCGAGGTGTTCGAGGTTATAGATTGGAACAAGTTTATCGCAAAATAGAGCGGCTATGAGGTACAAATACTGGGTTTGATCTTTCCTGCTTTTGAAATTCTGTAGGAGAAATGCCCACGTTTTTTTTGAAGGCAGTATTGAACGCAGTTTTGGAATTGAACCCGGCTTCAAACGCAATTCCAACCATGGTGAGGTGGGTATGTTTTGCGGAAGTCAGTAGTTTTTTGCTTTCCTCAACGCGGTAGCGATTGATAAATTGGGCAAAATTTTCACCAAAGCCCAGGTTGATCAGCTCGGAGAGTTCGTGCAAACTCAGATCCAGGTGTTTAGCCAGTTCAGCAAGGTTGATTTCAGGATTGAGGTAAGGTCGATCCTGGGCCATTCTTTTCAGCAACCTATTTTTTAATGGTTCAAACTTGTCTTCGGCGATGCGTTGCCGTCTGGAGGCAAATGATTCGTTGTGTTCTTCCAGAATTTCTTCGGCCTCTTCGGCTTCTTTTGGCGACAAAGGAAACACTTCTTTTTGTTGCAAGGCAAAATACCCTAGGGCATAAATGGCGATAAAATAGGCCGGAGAGTAATTGCTATCGGTTTGTTCAAGCGGCAAAAAAAAGATTTCGATCAGCCAGGTGAACACCATCACCCCTACCCCACTTAAGAAATACAGCAACCAGTTGAGTTTAAATTCTTCGGGAGTTGCCGTAAAATTTTCAATGTTTTTCTGATGCCGGAGCAGCATTCGAAAAGAATAAAACAGGTAAACCACTATTTGCAGCACAATCAGCGCAATAATGACCAGGTCGACCACATTGTATTCATCGGTTGGGGCCGTTTCAGTTGGACTCCCTCCCAACCAATACAAGAAACTGGCGCTCATCAAAAGGACACAAGGCAATAGATGCCAAAGGTCTTGCCATTTAATGCGTCGATTGGGCGCCACAAAGCGCGAAACGCAGAGGTACAAAGTTGGCGCAAGCAATAAAAAACTTAGGTTGAACGCCAAAACAAGCCAGAAGGGCTCTTCGGAAATGCCGTAGATTTTTACATTTCCATCGAATAGTGCCATACTCAACAGCAACAAAAAGAGCGCCAACCACCGGTTGGCAATGATGTTGACTTCACTTCGGACGGTAAGTACCAAAAAGGAGAGAAAAACTGCACTTCCCGTAGTCAGTACATTCAGCAGCGTAAGCATAATCGAAATGACTTGAATAGTTCCTAAGAAATCCTTCGTGTGCTGTAGTTAGGTCTGGTACATCTGCAATTGATGAACCCTAAATACAAAACCATCGGGTTGCCAATTATTGGACCTATGGAAGATGTCGCAATCGTACCAATCCCCCTACTGCCTCCGGAGTTAGATTCCCAACGGCAATGAAAAAATGCCTTCAACTCAAGCCCAGCCGCTCAATCCGATCCCCCAGCGCAAAACTTTTCATCTCCTCGTCCAATTCCTGAAAATCGGCCTTGGCTACCTTTTTCACAAAAGTCCCTTCGCGCAGGAGCTGGATTTCATCGCAGGTATCGTTGAGGGTAGAAAAAATGTGCGAAGAAATCACCACCGTTTTGTTCAGTGCCTTCAAGCGTTGAATGATGGCCGTGATGATCATGTTGCTCTGGATGTCTACGCCGTTGAAAGGCTCGTCCAGGATAAAAAAAGCGTTGGGTTGCAACAGGATGCCCGTGAGCGCCAGCTTCTTTTTCATGCCCGTAGAATAGGTTTCGGCATACTGGTTCAAAGGCAGCTCAAAGATGTTTTTGGCCTCAAAATCTGGGTTGTGTACCTTGCGGGCATTGCACAACAATTGCAGGTATTCGCGCCCAGTGATCCTGGAGAGAAAGTAAGGGCTGGTAGGCAAAAAACCCAGGTGGTTTTTCAGAATGGGGAAATCGCTGCTGATTGTACCCGTACAGGTTTCCAGTCCGGCAATGCATTTGAACAACGTGGTTTTGCCCGCCCCATTTTCGCCTACAATGCCGTACACCTGGCCTTTTTCCAGGCGCAAATTGACGTTTTTCAAGACCGTTTTTTGGCCAAAAGATTTCGACAAGTTTTCGATTTCAATCATTGCAATACAACATTTAGACGTTGAAGCGATCGGGTATAAAACAGCGGAATGACGAACAGCAGCAGCGGTGGAAACCAAAAACTCAGCCCCAGCAACAAGGCCTGCGGCAAACTCATTTCATTAGGAAAAGCGGAATACTTGGCCAAAAGCATGGTCGCTAAAAACAAGTACCCCAGGCACTGCACCCCCAACAAAATCCAGACCTGCCCCTGGAAATGCCAGCCCAAACCCAGCACCAAAGGCAAGGCCAAGATGCTGGAATAGCCCAGCGCCGTAGCCATTTTTTTGAACAAAAAACCGCGTGCAGTACTGGAGTAGATCCAAACGAAGTAAGGATTTTCGGGTTGCGCATAGTGAGAGATGCCCAGCAGGAAAACAAAAACCAAACTGCCTGCGCCCAAATTGAAATTGTTGACCTCCACCGCCTTGTATCCCACAAAATACGCCAGTAAATACAACCACCAATACCGCCGAAATCCCTGCGTAAACTCAAAGGGATAGCGGTAAAATGGCGTGGGTAGGGTGAAATTCAGGCGATGGCCAAACTGGATCAAACTCAAAAGCAACGCACTCAGCACCAGGCCTCCCGCCAATGCATATTGCCCGGCATACAGCAAATACGCCGCAAACGGCAAGACCAACCCGCTGTTTTCTCCCATGCGGATCTGGCGGTACTCCCCTATCGAAAAGGTGGCCCTCAAAAAATCATTGCGCTCTCGCTCACTCAACCTGGATAGACTGCTCAGGGCCAACAAGGTGTAGAAATACTCCGCGTAACTGGTTTTGTAAAACAGGTACATCGATAGCCCCACAAAGGCCAGTAACCCCAGGATGTAACCCAGGATGGGGGGTAAACCAAGTTCCGTCAACCTCCGGTTGAGGATGCGGTATTGAAGGTTGAAGTAGTAGCGCAAAAGGAGTGGTTTATTGGGTTAGCAACGCAGAAAAATTAAATTCCGATTTTGGATTAGTTGTTTGGGGATTGGGAAAAATTACGGCAAAGGTATAAAACATCAAGATGCCCTGAATTTTTGTGCTGCTTATTTTGGGGAACCGAGCCAAAATCAAATCCATTCGCACCACCCTTGCCGCCGAAAAGCGCAAATACGGCACTTACGACGATAACCGTGGCTTGCCCTCCCAACCGGACATCCCCACCCACCCTAAGAAGATTTCTAAGGTGGTTCAAAACCCCGCAGCGTAGCTGCCCCACCCAAAATCCCTCCAAAATCCACATAATTTCCTTATCTTTACCCCCATGAAAAAGCGTTTTAACATCACTGGCGTTTGTTTCCCCGAGCAACACTACATGGCCGACTCCTCTGCCAAATACGCCCGCATGTTAGAAATGATCGAACAAGGGGATTACTTTACCATCAACCGTCCACGACAGTATGGCAAAACCACTGCTTTGTTCCAATTGACCGAGAAACTCAATCAAACATCCGGATACTTGGCCCTTCGAATCAGTTTCGAGGGAATCGGAGATCGGCCATTTGAACATGAAGCGGCGTTGAGTAAATCGTTTATAAGTAGCCTCGCTGCCTATTGTAGTCGAGTCGATCCAGTGTTAGCGAAATGGATGGATGAACAAGGTGATGTCGTATCTTCGCTAAGCGAACTCTCTGACTACATCAGTGTTTTGGTGAAAAAAGCTGCAAAGAAGATCGTTGTGCTCATTGACGAAATTGACAAAAGCAGCAACAATCAATTGTTCTTGAGTTTGTTAGGGGTACTGCGCAACAAATTCCTGGATCGCTGGGAAGTACCCACCTTCCATTCTGTCATCCTCACGGGTGTCCACGATGTCAAAACGCTCAAACTCAAACTCCGTCCTGACGAAGAGCGCAAATACAATTCTCCCTGGAACATCGCTGCCGATTTTGACATCGATATGAGTTTTTCTCCCCCGGAGATTCAGCCCATGATCGAAGCTTTTGCCTTCGACAACCAAGTGCAGGTAGATACAGCAGCAGTCGCCGACCGTCTTTTTTATTACACGGCTGGTTACCCTTTTTTGGTCAGCAAACTCTGCAAGATTGTCGCAGAAAAATTGCTGCCCACCCTACCCAACAAACACTGGACCAGCGCAGTCGTAGACCAGGCCGCCAGCATATTGGTGCGTGAATCCAATGTCAATTTTGATGAATTGATCAAAAACCTGGAGAACAATCCCGCACTTTACCAATTGGCGCTGGCACTTGTCATCAACGAACAGGATTTTCCTTTCGATCTCAATGAACCAGTCACTAATTTAGGGGTGGTTTATGGCATTTTTACCAATCGCAATGGCCTGGCCATTCACAACCGCATTTACCAGGAAGTAATGGCCAGTTACATGAGTGCCAAGCTCTTGGTTCAGCATCAAGGACAATTCCCTGCTTCAGAGTTTGCAGGCTCTTATTTGCTCCCTGGCCAACGGCTGAATGTACCCAAAGCCCTCCTAAAGTTTCAGGAGTTGATGAAGGCGGAGTACAACAAAAAGGAACGCGATTTCCTGGAACGTCAAGGTCGTTTGGTCTTTTTGGCCTTCCTCAAACCCATCCTCAATGGCCACGGCCACGCCTTCAAAGAGCCCCAAATCTCGGAAGAAAAACGCCTGGACATCCTCATCACTTACTACCAACACCAGTACGTGATCGAACTCAAACTTTGGCGCGGCCAACAAGCCCACGAGAATGGCCTCAACCAATTGACCGATTACCTGGATCGCCTCGGACTCCAGGAGGGCGCGCTCCTCATCTTCGACCACCAGGAACAAAAACAATGGAAATCGGAAGAAATCAGTTGGAATGGCAAGCAGATTTTTGCCGTCTGGGCTTGATCCATTAGGTTTTGCTCCTTCAGCAATAAATCTATAATTTTGAACCACACAATCAGCAATGATATCACCAATTGTGGAAAAGTTGCTACACGCTATTGGAATGTTTTGAAGAAGTAGTCCATCCCACAACCCTATCTTAACCCACCCCATCCATGACACCCAAACAAATCGAATGCATCCAAACCAAAATCAAGTCAATCCGCGCTACCCTTGCCGCAATTAAACACTCATTTGCAATTGTTTTATAACAAAATGTCAGACAAACTGGATTGATTCAAACAAATAAATTATCTTTGATACAACATAATCTACAGCATGATAGCCAACGATCCTGACATCATCCCACAATTCAGTAATTACCTTTTTTGGGATGTTGACCGCAATAACCTAGATATTGAACGGAGTAAAGTATACATCATCGATCGGGTGCTATCACATGGCATGTTATCTGATTGGTTTTTAATTAAAACGATCTATGGAAATGAATCAATACGCGAGGTCGCGCTCAATTTGCGGTATTTAGATAAATATGCCCTGAATTTTTGTGCTGCTTATTTTGGAGAACCAATCCAACACTTTAGATGCTACACTTACACACAGTCGAATCCGGGACACTGGAATTATTGAAAAAATTGAGCAGTGAACCTGCCTTAATACATAATTTTCTGGTTGGAGGCACTTCCCTGGCTTTACAAATAGGCCACCGTCAGTCTGTGGATTTGGATTTATTTACGCACCTAGCATTTGAGGCAACCCAGTTACTTGAATACCTTCAACAGCGCTATCAAGTTCAACCACTTACTGTCAATAATACTATTTTTATCACGGTGGTAGAGGGAATAAAAGTTGACGTTGTGCATTTTCGATATCCATTTGCCTTCCCCTTAATTGAAGTTGATGGGCTGCGTTTAGCGGATATGCGAGATATTGCCCCCATGAAACTAGACGCGGTAACAAAGCGTGGCACGAAAAAGGATTTTTATGATATGTATTACCTCTTTGAAAGGTTTGAACCAACCCAAATTTTAGAGTGGTACGATCAGATGTTTCACCATTCTACCAGTTTCCATGTGATTCGTAGTCTAACTTACTTTGAAGACGCAGAATTGGCTGAAATGCCGCTGGTTTTTGATGAAAAAGTAACCTGGGAATCCGTGAAAAAACGGATGGTGGAGGTGGTGAAGAAGAATTTTTGAAAAATGCTGTGCGTGCGCTTCGCACCAAAATTAAATACCCCGCGATAGTATTTCATTAATCTTGGATCAAAAAATCCTGAATGGACGGACGACATCATCAAAAATTGGTTGAGAAATCGCAATACCATTGAACTTCTGGGATTTTGGGAGACCCTGCACAACCCGGATTTCAAACCCGTCGAATTCGACGGGTTTGAAAATCAAGCCGGGTTAAACAGTTTTACCATGACTCCCAAACAAATCGAACGCATCCAGACCAAAATCAAGTTCATCCGCGCTGCTATTATTGTCGCTTTGGTATGGAGAAAAAGGAACAATGAATTTTTTGAGTGAATAATGGGGGGGTGAGTCTGGGCAAACGCATTAAAATTGTTGTTGCAATGCGTTTTCCCTGGGGGGTTCGCCAGTGAACCAATGCTACCTTTGCCGTTGGCAGCATAAATTTTATTCCCTTTCACGCGCACAGAGGTACGCTGCTGTTTGCCAGGGTATTTCGAATAATTCGGTTGATGAGTATTTCGATAGGGATCCCAGCATGCTTACAAATTGCCGGCATCAGGGATAGGTCAGGATCCAGATTGGGCATGGCGTTTACATCCAAGGCATACAATTCACTTTGTGCATCCACCCGAAAATCTGTTCTACTCATTCCTTTTAGGTTCATTTTTTGGTGGATAGCCAAAGCGGCAGCTTGTAATTCCTCGGCCAAACCAGGGGCAAGGTCGGGCGAAAAACGACGCGCAGTTTCGCCAAAACTTTTGCCAGCTGTATAAACCTCTTGGCTTTTTATAGGATAAATTTCAACTGGTGGCAATACTTCAAAATCAAGTCCTTCAAAGTTGGGAATCACCGCTACCGAAAACTCTCGGCCAGAGATGTATGGCTGGAGGATAAAATCACCTTCCAATTCATTCCAATGCTGCAGAAACCAGTCTCCAGTTTCAATTTGGATGTTGCGGTGGCAGCTTCCAAGGCGGGGCTTGCGCAAATACAGCTGTTCTAACTGCAATTGGCCGGGTAAATGAATAAGCGGAGGGGTTCCTACCCCCAATTCGGCGCACAGGTTGACCAATCCCGCTTTATCCTGGGCCTTCAACATGGCTGGAGTGGATGAGGCCGTGTGTAAAATCCCATTTTGGGTCAACCAATCAGCTACTTCAACTTGTCCTGCATTTTGGTAACCATAACAAAGGTTAAAGACTAGATCAAATTTTTTCAACTCCTGAGCAAAATCAAAAGTAAAATCAACAAAATGAACAATCGATGGGCTAAAATCATTTGGGGTGTGTTCCATTAGAAATTGTAAGGTTTTGTAACTTACGTTCTCTTTCCATGGGGTGAGGGCTGATTCAGTGTACAGGTAAGCGATTTTCATGAGCAAAAATTGTTTATGGTTTTAACATGAAGTGACAAGAATTGTGGGCAAGTTAAATTGGATGAGCGTTGGAAGTCATTTGAATTTTGCGAAAATAAGTTTTATTCAGTGAAATAAAATATCTTATACATTACCTAAATGTTAAATAATCGTATTGATTTGTAATAAATCCAAGGTTTTATGTAAACATAATGTAGATTTTATTCTTTCCTTTGCAGCGCAAAACACCAAAAAATCACCCGACATGGTTCTATTTATCAGCCAACTCATTGATTTCATTCTACATACCGATGATCATCTACTGGAAATAGTCAACTAATACGGCAACCTGTTTTACATCATCCTGTTTGTGATTGTTTTTGCTGAAACGGGCATGTCTACCCGTCGCTGGTAAGGGTTTCCGCCATAGGCGTCAGACATTTTAATCATCCAGGGCCTGGAAGCGGCAGAGGTGTCCAGGTAGGTTTTGTACTGGGCCTTGTCAAAAATTTCAATCTTGCTTCCCGCTACTGCCACATGCACCAAACCGATGCTGACGTTTTCCGGCAGGTATTGAATCAAGACCCGCATTGCGCTCTGAGGTTAAGGCATAGCCCACCCCGAAAAAGTAAAATGTTGATTGTTTGTTTCATAGTTATAGCTTGCTAATAAATGTAAATTTAATTTTTAATTTTCGACGCGGCAATCTTGTTTTCTCTTACAGCAATTGAAACAAATAGATCGTCAGCATTCCCCAACTGGTGCCGGTGACCATACTCAAAATGGCCAAAACGATCGCATGGGCATCAATTCTGCCCTGAAAGCAGCGGTTACGGCTGGCGCGGTTGAAATTCCGCCCACATTGGCCATGCTGCCAATGGCTACCCAGGCAATATTGGTTTTAAGGAGACGGGCCACCAGGAGCATAAAACCAAAATGAAGGATCAGCCAGATCAATACCAGCCCCACCAGATTTAGGGGCAAAGAAAGATGGGCAAAATCAAGCTTTAGTCCAAGAATCGCCATGATCAAAACAATGGAAAACCCGGCCAGTTTCAGAACATGAAAATACGGATTAAATCCAAATTTGGAAATCTTACCCCGGCAAATCCCGTCTCTGTTTGAGGTTCTAGTTTTGAAGAATGAAAATTAATGCCCACGTCGTTCAAATAAAAACCCCGAAGGGGTGACAGGATTATAGAACAAGGTGATATGTTAGCCCATCGAAGAAAAACCCCGAAGGGGTGGTATTTTTTTACATGACACCTACAAATAAAATCATACCACCCCTTCGGGGTTTCTCTTTGAAAAAAACAATGCCACAATTCCATTTGCTATAATCCTGTCACCCCTTCGGGGTTTTACTTGGTACGATTTGAACATTCATCGTGCCTTCAGATCGTCCGAATTTCGGGGTCAAACGATCCAATTTAATGGAAATTATACGGTCGTCGTCTCTGTCATTCCAGCCAATCGAAAAGGTATTTTTCGTTGTATTCGACTTCAAATTTTTGAAGAAACTCCAAATACTCTTCTTTAAATGTTTTTTTGCGGTGGTGTTTTTCCTGCTTTAGAATGTATTTATACACTGCATCCATCTGGGAGTGAGCGTAGGAGAATGCTCCATAGCCGTCTTGCCAGGAAAAATCATATGGAAGGAATTGCCGATCATTGATGAAATCGCTGCTGTTGTTTTTGACATCCCGGATCAAATTAGAAACTGACATCGACGGTCTGAGTCCAACAAAAACATGGACATGATCTGCTACACCATTTACAATGATCGACTTCTGATTTTTACCATTGATGATGCCCACCATGTATTTAAATACTTCCTCCCGCCAAGGCTTTTGTAGCAAATTTTGTCTGCCTTTTACCGCAAAAACATATTGAATGTAGATTTGAGTATAGGTTCCAGCCATTTTTTCTCGTTTTTGTGAATCGAATATCTGATGTAAAATTACAAGGAGGCACCTCCCCCATCAAGGCACTTTTCACACTTTATGGCCACCCCAAATTTTTTATTTTGTCTTCTTTGGGCAAATGCGAACCCAAAAAAATTGTCGCGATTGCACCGAAATAAGTCACAATCACACCACATTTTATTTTAAAAAATCCCTTATATTTGTATTGTAAAACTTTTAAAATGAAAAACAAAATATATCCTTGTCTTTGGTTTGATGGCCAAGCCAAAGCTGCTGCCGAATTGTATTGCGCCGTTTTTGGCAAGGGAACCATTACTACCGATACACCAATAGTGGTGAATTTTGAGCTGCACGGCCAAAAGTTTATGGGGCTCAACGGCGGGCCGCAATACCAGCCCAATCCTTCCCTTTCCTTTTACGCCATTTTTGAAACCGAAGCGGAGATCGATGCAGCGTGGCAGCTACTCAGCGAAGGCGGCTCCACCTTGATGCCGCTGAATAAATATCCCTGGAGTGAAAAATATGGCTGGTTATCCGATCGCTTTGGGGTTTCCTGGCAATTGGTATTGGATAACCTGGAAGAAGTCGGTCAAAAAATCACCCCACTGCTGATGTTTGCCAATGCCCAGCAAGGGTACGCTGAAACCGCTATCGCGCGCTATTCTAGCTTGTGTGAAGATGCTTCTATCCGCATGATTGCCCGCTTTGAAGAAAACGAACCGATTTCGGGCAAGATCAAGCATGCTCAGTTTTTCCTCAACGATCAGCTATTTATGGCCATGGATGGTCCTGGTGCGCACAAATTTGATTTTTCCGAAGGCGTTTCCCTGGTGGTCGATTGCCTAAATCAGGCAGAGGTTGATCATTTTTGGGAGGGCCTCACGGCAAAGGGCGAAGAAGGCCAATGCGGCTGGCTGAAAGACCAGTTTGGCGTTTCCTGGCAGATTGTACCCCGCCAATTGATGCAAGCGCTCAGCAATCCTGATCCAGCAGCGGCACAATACGCCATGAACGCCCTACTGCAAATGAAAAAGATCGAGATTGCCAAACTGAGTCCAGCAGCAGCAAAACCGGCCATCACCGTACAGACTACCGTAGATGCGCCCTTAACGAAAGTGTGGAACCATTGGATCGAACCTGCACACATCGTCAACTGGAACCATGCCTCCGACGATTGGCATGCCCCCAAAGCGAGCAACGACCTGCAACCCGGTGGCCGCTTTGTGTTCACGATGGCAGCCAAAGATGGCAGTTTTAGCTTTGATTTTAGTGGAACGTACCATGAAGTCATCGACCACCAGCGCATTGCGTACACAACCGACGATGACCGAAAAGTAGTCATTACTTTTGAGGCGATCGAAAATCAGACCAAAATTATCGAGACCTTTGAGGCCGAAAGCGTCAATAGCCTGGAGTTGCAACAGGGTGGTTGGCAAGCCATTCTGGATAATTTCAAAAAGTATACTGAAAAGTAGTTCACCAATCTGTGTATACAACTGAATCCCTGATCCAGCATTTTCTGCTGGATCAGGGAATTGCATATACACCAATTAATTGGAGCGAAAAACAAATGGATTTAACTGAAATTGGGGGACAGCTGATGCAACAGATTCAGCAAACCAGCCCCCTAGAATGGACAGCGGTAGTTTTCGGTGTAAGTGAAGTGCTGCTGGCGCGCAAAAACAACATTTGGCTTTACCCAACGGGAATCATTGGTATTCTGTGCTCTTCCATCTTGTTGTATCAATCCCAGCTTTATGCCGAGACATTCCTACAAGGATACTACCTGGTGATGAGCATTTACGGCTGGGCAAATTGGGGGAACCGCTCTTCCACTGGAGCTTCCCGCATTTCCCGCAGTAGCAAGCGGGTGAAATGGATCACCTGGGGCATCGCCGGTTTGGGCTGGGTTTTGCTCTATGGGGTACTCCGCGCCTTCACCAATTCGGATGTACCACTCCTTGATGCATTCGTCACCTCCACCGCTTGGGCGGGCATGTGGCTGCTGGCCAAACGCAAACTGGAAAACTGGATCTGGCTCAATGTCTCCAATCTGGTGGCGATTCCCCTATTGGTGTATAAGGAGTTGTTTATGTTCTCTGTTTTGACCCTGATCCTGTTTGTGGTCGCGATTTTTGGGTACCTGGATTGGAAAAGGACACTCGATACGGCCGATGAGTGACTTGAAGCGATTTGATCCTGGGCTAGCCGAAAAAGCAGAGCAACTGGGTTGCCTTCCCCCCGAATGGCTGGAATTGATCTACGGAGAAAAGTGGTTCAAAATCTTTGTGCCAAAAAACTTGGGTGGATTGGGCTGTGCCTTACCCGAAGCCCTGCGGATCGAAGAAAAACTCGCTTTTACGGATGGCAGCCTGGGTTGGACGGTAACCCTTTGTGCTGGTGCGGGTTGGTTTGTCGGTTTTATGGAGGAATCTCTGCGCAATGCCATTTTCAGTGACCCTAAACTTTGCCTGGCTGGAAGTGGATTCGTAGGCGGGAAAGCCGATCAGGCAGGGGAGCGGTACCGTATTCATGGTCACTGGACTTATGCTTCCGGTGCCTTACACGCTTCTCATTTTACTGCCAATTGTGTCCTATTGAAAAATGGAAACCCCATCCTGGATGCGAAAGGAAATCCGCTAGTCAGAGCCTTTATTTTGGATAAAACGGAAGTGACCATTCTCGACGGCTGGAATTACATGGGCATGATTGCTACGGGTAGTCATGCTTTTCAGGTGGAAAACTTGTGGGTTCCTTTGAACCGCTGTTTTGACATTGAACCCACCAAAGCTCAGTTGCCCGATCTGGTGTACCAATATCCTTTTTTACAATTTGCCGAGGCCACCTTGGCGGTGAATATTTTGGGGATTTCCCTCCACTTGCAGGAATTGATTGCTGCGGCTTTTTGGAAACGGGATGCTCATCGAGAATACTCGGAAAAGCAGCAGAAGTATTTTCAAGCAATTTTTGAGCAACAAAGCGCCAAATTGGCAAGTCTCAAAAGTGCGTTTTATGATTCAATAGAAGAATCCTGGATCCAGCTGGAAACAAAAAGGTTCATTGCCCCGGCAACGCTAAAAAAAATCAGCCAGCTTAGCCGCAAACTCACCCACGTCTGCCGTGAGACGAATGCAAAACTATATCCTTTTGCTGGACTGGAAGCTGCCAAAACCCATACCGAAATCAATCGGGTTTGGCGAGATTTTGCTACGGTGAGCCAACATGCCTTGCTGGTTTTTCCTTTTTGAAGTACCGTAGGGGCGATAAAAAAACAAGTGATCATTTTGCCATAGGATTAGATAAGTAAACGTTTCATTTCAAGTGTCTTATCTAATCCTATGGCTCAGGAAAAATGATCACTTATTTTTGCCCCACTACTTAGGTTTCTTAGGTGGTGAAATTTTGCCTCGCTTCGCGAGGCTTATTTTTTCACCACCTAAGAAACCCAAGGCAATTAAGATACACCTAAGCAATTATAGGGCACTTTACGGCAGTTTCAAAAATTCCTCAAAAGGTTTGATGGAAATGGCGGCCATTTGGTTTTGCGTCAATAAGCCGTTCAAGGTGGCAATATGTTTCCCTTTCAGTTTCAACAATTCACTTTTGGCTGCATTGAACTCCAGCTCGATGCGTTTGAGATTGGCAAATTCGTTGGCCGAAGGCTTGTACAAACTGAATGCCAACTTGCTGAACAGGCTGGCCAGGTGCTCCCGCAATTGAGGCTCCCCAGCGGATACGTAATTGTCTCCGGTGGTAACGACCAAGGTTTCCTTCAACTTGTTGCACTCCGCCAAGAGCGGGGAAATGGTGCTGGATAAACCCGTGTTTTTAGCCATCAGTTGTTTAGCCGAGTTGATGGTTTCATCCAATTCGTATACCAGATAGGCCAATGATTGGGTCATGTCAAACATTTTCTGTACCGTCAGTTCTTTCAGCTTGCGGTCTTCCAGGCTGAGCGTGGAGCGTGGATCGTACGAAATGTCCCAATCCTGGGTGTAGGTTTCCGTGCCCTTTTGCACCACAATTTTGTATTTCCCGGCGGGGATGGGAGCTGGCGTAGCGCCTTCCCGGCTGATGGTTTGGCCTTTGGCAATTTTGGGTACTTTGCCCGTATATGCCCACTCCACAATGTTGATGCCTTTGGATTTGCCCGGCGTAATTTCATGGACTTTTTGACCGGCAGCATTCTGGATTTCCATGCTGAACTTGCCCAAGGTGTGGCGCTTTTTGAGGTAATACACAATTTGACCCGCCCGAGAAGGATTTGGGCCTACAAATTGAGTTTCACCGCTGGTGCCACCAAATCCACTTTCTTCGTACATGACCGCAGGCCGGTTTTTGAAAAAATGCAAATCTTTGGCCAATACTTCATCACTGATTTGGCGCAAGGGACTGATGTCGTCAAGAATAATGACTCCCCGGCCATGAGTACCCATCACCAGGTCATTGGTTTTGCGCTGAATCTCGATGAAATGAACGGCAACAGCTGGCATATTGTTGGTGAATTTGTACCAGCTTTTTCCACTATTCATACTGATGTACAAACCAAACTCCGTACCCAAAAAGAGCAGGTTAGAATTGACAAAATCTTCCTGGATGTTGCGCGCAATCCCTTCCACTTCGGGCGTCAGCACTGAAGTCCAGGAAGCGCCAAAGTCGGTGGTTTTATAAGCATAAGGCTTCATGTCGCCATGAGCATGTCCATCGAAAACGGCATAAGCGGTACCCTTGTTAAAGCTACTTGGTTCGATGTGGTAGCACCAGGTTCCAGCGGGTAATCCAGGCAAGTTCTTATTGACGTTTTTCCAGGTTTTGCCCGCATCCTGGGTGACGTGCACATTGCCATCATCGGTACCGACCCAAATAACCTTTTCATCAAGCGGTGATTCAGCAATGGTGAAAATGGTACAATGGTTTTCTGCACCCGAATTGTCGGTAGACAAGCCGCCCGAATTGCCCTGGCTGGTTTTATTGGGATCGTTGGTGGTGAGATCTGGAGATATTTTGACCCAGGTATCGCCCATGTCATCCGATTTGTGCAAAAACTGGCTGCCCATGTAGAGCCGATCAGGGCGAAGGGAGCTGATCGCCATGGGAGGATTCCAGTTCCAACGCAATTTGGGATCGCCAATTACGGGCAGAGGCTGAATGATGCGGATTTTGTTCTTTTCAAGGTCGGTTCGCCAAACGCTTTCAGCGCCTTGCATTTCTGAGTAGACGATGCGTTTGGTCGGATGGGCCAGTGCCCTGAATCCGTCGCCAGCCCCAATCAGCTGCCAATCACGGGCTTCAATACCACCGGGTGAAGAGGATGGCCCATACCAGGTATTGTTGTCTTGTAAGCCACCGTAGATATTGTAAGGTTCCTGATTGTCTACACTGACGTGGTAAAACTGCGAAACCGGGAGATTTTCGACTATTTCCATGGTGGTTCCGCCATTCCAGGAACGGTAAACACCCCCATCAGTACCGCAAAACATCCGCTCGGAATCGTTGATGGAAAAAACAATGTCGTGAATGTCCGAGTGCATGGCCCCCAGGTTGCGGAAGGTTTTACCCCCATCTCGTGAAATGGACCCAAATAGCCCACCTTTGGCGATAACTTCCGGATTGCGGGGATCAACCGAAATTCTGGAAAAATAAAATGGGCGCACCACGATACCAAAGTCGTTGTTCAGTTGTTTCCAGGAAGCCCCGGCATCGTCGCTGCGGTATAGGCCCTTGTCTTTGTCTTGCTCGGATTCGATCACGGTGTACAGGATATTCGGATTGGAAGCCGCGATGGCAATTCCCATGCGGCCCAACTTGCCGCTGGGGAAGCCGTTGTGGATTTTGTTCCAACTTTTTCCCCCATCAATTGATTTGTACAAAGCGCTGTTGTTGCCACCCGAGTTGAATGACCAGGCCGTGCGGCGGAACTCCCAAAACGAGGCATACAATACCAATGGATTGTTAGGGTCAATCGCCATATCCGCGCAGCCTGTTTTGGCGTCGACGTAAAGGATTTTGCTCCAGGTTTTGCCCCCGTCGGTCGTTTTGTATACACCGCGGTCTTCACTATCGCTCCAGAGGGCACCGAGTACACCGACATATACTTCGTTGGCGTTTTTGGGGTTGACGATGATGCTGGCAATCCGTTCGGATTTTTCCAGCCCCATTTTAGTCCAATTGATGCCCCCATCTCCAGAGCGATAAATGCCATCGCCAAAGGAGACACTATTGCGGGTCCAGGTTTCGCCAGTACCTACCCAAACTACGTTGTCGGGAGCACTGGGATCAACGGCTACGGCACCAATGGATTGGCAATAGTTGTCAAAAACGGAGTTGAAGCGGGCGCCACCATCGTTGCTTTTCCAAACGCCACCTCCAGCAGTGCCCACGTAAATGACTTTGGGGTTGCTGGGGTGCAATTCGATGTCGCTGATGCGCCCACTCATCAAAGCGGGCCCAATTTGACGGGCGCGCAAATCACCAAACAGTTCTTTGCCCCGGGTGGTGGCGTCTTGTGCAGGCAAGAGTGCTGGCAACAATAAGGCCAGGCACAAAAAGCGGTATAGCTGATGCATGATTTTAAAGTTTAGGGTTAAAATAAAAAAACTGCTTTCTACTCGATCAATAGACGTTTAGCCTGGTTGATGCCAAGTGAAAAGCAGTTTCTCCTGTAGTTCAGGCACTTTTGGTTTAGATCCTTATTTCTCTTCCGTAAAAACAAACTCCTTGGGATCGACCTTGGGATTCAATTCAATCTTAGTGAGGGTGATGGGTTGGCTACCCATGCCTTTTACGCCCTGACCCAAGGAAAACGGGAAAAACAGGCCACTGACTTCCTGGTAATCACTCATGGTAATTTGAGAGATTTTGCCTTTGGCTGGCCCAACTTTGATTTCTGATTCTACCATAATGGGAATAAACTCCTCGGCATCAAAGAAATAGAAGGAAACGTTTTCTTCGGTTTTGCCTTCGATGGTGAATGGCTTTTTGGTCAACTTAATTTTGAAGGTTTCGGTGCCTTCCACGGTTTCTTTGCCGATCAGTTCTAACTTGTAACCTTTGGCCGCATAATTCAAGAAAGGGTCTGGGAAGTCTCCAAGTCCCGTTTTGAACATCTCGGTAGTTTCAGCGTCACTTTTTTCCGCCTTCATGGTCATGAAGTTGGTACTCCAAAGGGTAGTCCCATCATACACCCCTTGTTTGATGACTTTCCCCTGTAATGAAATCATGGTCATTTGGCGACCGTCTTTGAGGTTGAAAATATCGAGGGGGATTTCCATACCGCCCTGGCTGACCTTGGCCGACATTTTGACGCCTTCCAGTTTTTGCCAATTTTCTACTCCTCCAGTGGCTTTGAGGTATTTGTTGATGATTTCATCGGCAGTCTGCGCATAACTTGTGGTAAAACAGGTAGCCGCGATTAGGACAAAAAGCAATGTTATTTTTTTCATCGGGAAATTAAATTGGTTTAAATAAATTCAGGTTGATTGTGGTTCAATTTACGGAAGAAGATTGCTAAGGAGCGCTATTTTTATAAAAGCGACCATAAATTATAGACGAGCAAGGGAGATTGAAGGATGAAGTTGTGCTTGAGAAATAAAGTCGAGCCTGAGAAAGGGTTTAAAAATAAAATAATCGGTATTTTTCATTACACCCAAAGAAGATTTTTTGTCTTGAGGTAATTGTCCAACCATCTTTTTCTAGAGCAGTTCGAATCTCAAAACGATAAATGTCACATTTAGGCATTTCCCAAAATTAGATACTAAGGGGTAGCTTTTTTGTAAAAAAAACCGCCAACAATAATGATAGATTTGCCTTGTACCCATAACTTAACCAAAAATGGCACAAAAAAACGCTACCCTCGTCGGAGCAACCGGACTAATCGGTGGTCAGATTCTGCAACAATTGCTGGAAGACCCTGATTTTGCAATCATCAAGGTTCTGGTACGCCGTCCCATTGATTTTACTCACCCAAAAGTGCAGCTCATCATTTTGGATTTTGCAGATGAAGCTGCCTACCAGGTCGCCATTGCGGGCAGTGATGTAGTGTTTTGCTCGGTGGGTACCACCCTCAAACAGGTAAACAGCGACATGGTGGCCTACCGCAAAATTGATTACGACATTCCAGTTAATGCTGCCCGGTTTTGCGCAGCAACTGCCTGTCCTAAGTTTTTGTTGGTTTCTTCCATTGGTGCCGATAGCCAAAGCCGCAATTTTTACCTAAAACTCAAGGGTGAAGTCGAAGAAAAAGTGGGCAGTTTGGGGCTTTCAACTGTATCCATTTTCCGCCCATCAATGTTGTTGGGGCAAAGAGCAGAATTCCGGCTAGGGGAAAGGATTGGTCAGGTACTGATGGGCGTTTTGGGGTTTTTAATTCCAGCACAGTATAAGGCGATTGATGTAAAAACAGTAGCCAGGGCGATGGTGGCAGTGGCAAAAAAGGATACTGCAGGAGTGCAGTTTTATACGTATGCAGAGATGATGGGATTATCAGCCTAACAAGGATTATTACTCTTTTAACTTTAGAGTACCTTTCTGTTAGCTAAATAGCTTAAAATAATGGATTATCAAATGGTTATTTCCATTTCTCAATCGCGTAAATTTTAGACATGGAGATTGTTACATCTAACATCTTGTAACCGCCCGTTTCAACGGGTGGATTAAGCGCAACCCACCCCTAACATCTATCATCCTTCCAGAGCGCACATCAAAAAAAACTCAACTTCATTTGAACCTTTAAAAAAAATACTTATTTTTGATCAATTCAAATGTCTGTCTTACAACTATTCACCTAAGCTAGTCAAGTATCTCTGGCTGCTTGTGCATACACAACCTTTCGATGGAATTTTTTTCAAGCAGTATTACCACCATTTGTTAGTACTACGTTAAACCTAATCGAAATGGCTCAAGTACGAATCTGGATTCACGGCGTATGGGGCACCAAAAGCCGCATCCCCTACATGCAAAACAAAAGCCGCCGAACCAGCCTTTTTAAACACATGAAAACCTATGCTAAAGACAAGGCGATTTACCTTGACTTTGTCAACGGTGCAAGTGACCATGTGCATTGCCTCATTTCATTAGCTTGTGATCAGAACATCGCGCACATCATGAAGTTACTCAAGGGCGAGAGTTCTTCATATGCGGTCAAGCAACGATTATTTACACCTGATTTTGATTGGGCGGATGATTATTACGCTGTTTCGGTTTCACAATCTCATGTAGAGGCAGTTCGGAATTACCTGAAAAAGCAGGAGGAGCACCATCGGAAAAAATCTTTTGAAGAAGAATGTCAGCTTTTTATAGAGAAATATGGATTTATTCGGGTGCTTGGATGAGGAAAGAGGTGATGTGCGCTCTGGAAGGATGATAGATGTTAGTGGTAGGTTGCGCCTAATCCACCCGTTGAAACGGGCGGTTACAAGATGTTAGATATGAAGGGTGCGTTATTAATCTGATAAGGAAAAAGAAAAAAATGAATCGTTTAAATTGCCCAGATTGTTCAGATTACCGTTCATTGGCAATAAAATGTGTACGGTTTAAAAAAAACAATAAAGGATTGGATTATAAAGCTTTATGGACATTCAACTGTCGATAGCTTTGATTCTAAATATAAGTTTTGCAAGGACAGATTAGGGTTAGAATCAGTCGCATCAGATTTTAATGTATACCTTGAATTAAATAAAAAATTAAATAAAGCGGCTGATAATTTAGAAAAATACAACATTTTATAGTCGATCGCTTCAACGGGTGGATTAAGCGCACCCACCCCTAACATCTATCATCCTTCCAGAGAGCGCATCAAAAATTTTCCCCTATCTTTCGCCCCAATACCAACTTAAACAAACAATGAAACAGATCGCTTGTCTCTTGCTGCTGCTCAGCACCGTAGTCCAATTTCAATTGAGTTTTGCACAAAATTCCCTTCCCGCCCTCCGCAAGCAAGGCGATGTCACCCAGTTCATCGTTGATGGCAAACCCTTCATTATGCTCGGAGGCGAACTCGGCAATTCCTCCGCCTCCACCATTCAAAACATGCAAGCCATTTGGCCAAAACTGAAGGCCATGCACCTCAATACCGTGCTGGTACCCGTGTATTGGGAACTACTCGAACCCCAAGAAGGGAAATTCGATTTCAGCCTCATTCGCGACTTGATCAGCGAGGCCCGCAAACAGGAAATAAAAATCGTTTTCCTCTGGTTTGGTTCCTGGAAAAACAGCATGTCGAGCCATGCCCCCGCCTGGGTCAAACTCAACCAAGACAAATACCCCCGCGTAAAGGACAACACTGGCCGCAGCCAGGAAATCCTGAGTTCCTTCAGCGAAAACAACCTGCAAGCCGACCTGCGTGCCTTTGAAAAACTGATGGGCTTCATCAAAGAATACGACGGTACACAGCACACCGTCATCATGGTGCAAGTGGAGAATGAGATCGGGATGTTGCCTTCCGCACGGGATTACCAGACGCTGGCAACAGCAGCTTTCCAAAAACCAGTCCCCGCTGAATTGATCCAATACCTCCAGCAGAACAAGGAGAAACTCGTTCCTGAATTCCTGCAAATTTGGAAAAACCAGGGCTACAAAACTTCCGGCAACTGGGAAGCAGTATTTGGCAAAGGACTGCATACCGACGAGATTTTTATGGCCTGGTATTACTCTAAATTCGCCAATGCCATTACCGCAGCAGGCAAAAAGATTTACCCCTTGCCCATGTTTGTCAACGCGGCTCTGAACCGCCCGGGCCGAGAGCCAGGCAACTACCCTAGCGCAGGTCCCCTACCCCATTTGATGGACGTGTGGAAAGCCGCAGGCCCGGTCATTGATTTCCTTGCCCCCGATTTTTACAACCCCGATTTCAAGCACTGGAACGACCTCTATACCCGTCAGGGCGATCCGCTCTTTGTACCCGAACACCGCTTTGACCCAACCGTGGCGGCCAAGGCCATTTACGCCATTGGCCATTACAACGCCTTGGGCTTCTCACCTTTTTCCATCGAGTCTACCGAAAAGCCAAGTGAAGAAGGTTTGGGCAAAATGTACCAATTGATCGAAACACTCAGCCCGCTGATCAGCAGCAATCAGGGCAAAGGCAAAATTGAGGGTGTGCTTTTGGATAAAACCAGCGTGGAAACGATTTTGCGCATGGGCAAATACGAGTTTACGTTCAAGCACGAGTTCACCCTGGGCTGGTCGCCCGGTGCTTCCGCAACGGAATGGCCAATGGCCGGCGCGATGCTGATCCAAACTGGGGAAGATGAGTTTTATCTAGCAGGAACTGGCGTGGTGGCTACCTTCAAACCCGTTTCTGATCCTGCTCTCAACATCGGCATTTTGAAAGTGGATGAAGGGGCTTTTGAAACCCAGCAATGGAAAGTGCTGCGGCATTTGAATGGGGATCAGACGCATCAAGGTAGGCATGTGCGGATTCCGTATGGGCAGTATGGGGTGCAGCGTTTTGAGCTGTATGTGTATAAGTAAGGCTTAAAGACAGCTTCTGGATTGATTTTGCATGCTTTCAGATTGATTTCAACCACAATTACCCTCCATTCAAACAGCAGTGTGCAGGAGAGCTTTGCCCAAATTATACCTAAATTTACACCAGAAAAAACAAAAAAAACATGTCGGGAGAAGGGATTAGAAAAACAATTACCTGATTTTTTTCTTTCCATGTTAACCTTGTCTTTTTTCAAAAGCGGCATGATGGGAACGCGGATGAAC
>NZ_JBBAKG010000090.1:0-23423 GCF_040403615.1 Haliscomenobacter sp.
GGCCATGATTGCGGCCATACTGAATCCGTTTTGGTTTCGCGATTCAATGTTCAACTTTGTAGAACGCAAGATCAACGAATTCACACGTTGGCGCAACAATGTGAAATACCGCATCTATCTTGGATGCGACCCTGTTGTTTGGCACACACTCAAAGGTGACCTAAAGTGAACAAACTTGTGCGTGATGGCCGGGTAGCAGTTCTGTACTCGCCTGACTATGGTATGGGCTGGTTCTCTTGGAATACCCAGTACCCTGAAATTTTGTTTGACCCTGCCCTGGTTGAGTTGGTGGAAGCAGAAAAGTGGGACGAGTTGCAGGCATTTGTCACACTCAAGTATCCTGATATCTATGCAGGTGGACTTAGGGATTTGCGAATTGAGTGGATACCCGAAGGCACACAGTTTATTGTAAACGAGTACGACGGTAACGAAAGTATCCAAACACTAGATTCAACTGACTGGCACACAGCCTAAATCGTTGACAATCATTTAGCAAAATTATATAATAGGTGCTTACATAAGGCACATATGGAATTTCTTCCCGTACTAGAACTCATCGATCGCTTGTGCATTGCACGAGTAAAACACGCTCGCACTCAGGGTGCGAATCAAATTGAACTTGATTGGTATGAAGACAAATATCGTCAACTACCACAAAGTCCTGAGTTGGATGCAGACATTCAAGCAATGACTGATATCCATCATGCTATCTGGGATCTGGAATGGCAACTGAAATCAGGAGTAGAACAGATGTTGAGTCTCCAGGAGATTGGTCGTCGTGCCATTGCCATCCGTGATTTCAACAACCGACGCATTGCCTACAAAAATTCAATTGCACGTATACTGGGCCACCCTGTGCGGGAAATCAAACAGGACCATCTGGCAGACGGAACAGTTGACACTAAATAAAAGTCCTGCTATAATAGATGCATAGGGCCAATAGCTTAATGGTAAAGCCCTCGACTCATAATCGAGATAGTCTTGGTTCAATTCCAAGTTGGCCCACCAAATACTGGCGTTCGTTCAACGGATAGGACATGATTCTTCTAAAGTCATTATAGGGGTTCGATTCCTCTACGCCGGACCAAATACTATGACCAAAATAAATTCCAGTCCCAAACGTCATACCTTTCAAGAACAAAGTTACATCGACCGATGTAAGGAAGAAGGCAAGGAACCTGGTGAGGATTACTTAAATATGTTTAAGTCTTGTCGTGAGCAGGATCAAGAGCGCATGGCCGATCCTGCATGGCAAAAAGACAACATGGAGTACGACTTGCGTACTACCAAGTGGATCTGCGACAAAGTCAAAAGCAACAAAACCTACGCACAAAACTTGTATGCGTCCATGTGCAACATGCAGTTTGTAAAGAATGACCTATGGCCCTTGCTCAAGGATCAACGCTGGAGCGCCAGTTGGCGCTATGCTGGTGGTATTGTGGCTGACATGCGCGAACAAGGTGACTACATTGAGTGGTACTGCTCGGGCATACAAGGCGATCCTGATGAGGATTGGGTGGATCTAGGACATGTGCCAGAAGGCACAGTAACGGATCAAATACGTGAGGATTTGTTCAAACTGGGATGGATTCCAGTAGAATACCAAAATAACGAATAAATAAATCATATAGGAGAGTATTATGAGTTGCATAGTTTACATCGCAAGTAAGAATCCCAATGGAGCGACGTTGGTAAAAAATATCACGGAATACAGTGATTGGTTTGCAAACGGAATAACAATAGGTACATCGTATGGATGCACAGCAGTTTTGGATTTGACCAATTTAACAAATGATTTTTTTCTCGATGGAATAGATCCAACCACTGTAAGCGCAGTTGAGATGCCCAATTTTTCCGAGTTAGAAGAAATAAGAACAGCAATACAATCTCATGCTTTGACCAGCACAATCAAACAATACAACGCAGACAACGGTATTGTTTCTTATCGCAAAGTAGTGGATGCAGACACCCAGGCAGTACTGATAGACTGGGAAATATCCTAAACAACAGATTATCTGACTGCTAGACTATAAATACAGCAGTTAGGAATCTGTTATGAGCCGGACCCTGATCTGGGTGTTATCGTTTAGTGTGCTAGGGCCAGTGCCTGAGTATGGCGAACAAGCCAAGTTCAAAACTCAAGCCGAATGCGAACAGGCTCGGGATCAAAAACGCGAAGAGTTCCGGGCCCAAAACAAACAGATTGTGGCGTCTTGTCATCTAAGCACCAAATAGATTGACCACATCCAAAAATAAATATATAATACAAAGAACAGCGTAAACTGTTATCAAGAAAAGTGTTCTGGACGGGGGTGCGAATCCCCCCAGGTCCACCAAAAAGAGATATATGATTAACACATCCTATACTATAGTGGTTATACTATTGATTGTGTTTGCTTGTATACATGTCTTTTTTTGATGGGCCTGCATAGTTTCGACAGGGCAAAGAGTAAGGGTAATGGCGCTCGGCAAGGTAGAAGCCGTAGGGTTGGGAGTTCCCGGCCGAAGACACAAAAAACGTAAACGCAAACGACGAACAGTTCGCATTGGCAGCCTAACAGCCGCCTAGGGTTTTGATAGGTTTTCCTCGTAACAGAATAAACCTATCTCCTAACTTTTAACTTTTAACTAACTCCTATGAAAAAACTATTCTTAACATTATTGTTCAGTGTGCTCACGGCACACGCTAACGAGACCATCCGAGTCATTGTTCCTTACGCCCCTGGCGGA
Organism: Haliscomenobacter sp.; assembly: GCF_040403615.1. NCBI lineage: Bacteria > Pseudomonadati > Bacteroidota > Saprospiria > Saprospirales > Haliscomenobacteraceae > Haliscomenobacter > Haliscomenobacter sp. Next base: position 2,731 of record NZ_JBBAKG010000090.1, read on the forward strand.
CAAACAGATATTGTGGCTAGAGTGTATGCCAAAGAACTAGCCAAACAAAATATTGACGCTGTGATTGTAAACAAACCCGGTGCACAAGGATTTATAGGTACACAAGAATTACTAAGGTCTTCACCGAATGGTAAAACAATTATGTTTTCCGGCAGTGGCGGCGTGGTTTATGCGGGCATAAGTAATCCAGCGGCATATGATGCTATGAACCAGGTAGTTCCTGTAATCAGGGTCGCTACATATGGATCAATGATTGTGGCACACAGCTCGTCAGATATCAAAACATTTGAACAACTGCGCAAGGCGTTAAAAACACGCACCGTGGCCATGGCATCTACCGAGAGTGCATCCAAGATTGTACTCGAAGATCTATTTGTCAGTCAGCCCAATGCAATTGTTGTAAATTACAACAGTGATGCACAAGGTGTGCAGGCACTGATGAGTAAAACAGTTGAGGTGGCTATCTTGACCTGGGCACAACAACCTAGAGTTCAAAACGGTGATTTTGTTTCATTGGCAGTGATTACGCCAGAAAACAAAAACGGTGTGCCTAGTTTGAAAAATCTAGGATACGACATTAGTTTTGAAGGCTGGAGCGGATTCTGGTTGCCGCCAGGCACACCGAATCAAGTACGTGATCACTGGTATACAATATTAGAGAAAATTCGAGCAGATAAAGAAGTGCAAAAACAAATTACCTCACTTACATTTGGCAATATACCACCGCGTCAAACCTCTGAACAATTTCGCGATGTTATGGATCGAGACTTTGCTAAACAACTAGCCATCAATGCAAAAAGACCACAATGACATGAGTGATTTTACGTATCTGTTATTGCCTCAGTTGCCTACACTGCCACAGGAATTGGTTGACTTGATAGACCGCAATGCAGATCCGTTGGATCACAACATCTCTCAAGTTTGTATCCGTGTGTTAGATGATTGGAACGGTCAGTACGGCTCAGCATTGAGAAATGTAGGCAGATACGATGAACCGTTCCAATCAGAATTTGTCAAATGGTTCAAAGAAAATATCGCCTCAACATTTCTAAACACTAGAGTCACTTATACCCACGGTGGTAACTGGGCTGATGACCCGTTTTCAAAAGTCATCAGCACCGGAGCTCACTGTGACATTACTAGAGATTATGTACTTGCTTATGCTGTTGACACCGGCGGCGACGATGCCGAGTTGGTATTTTGGAAAGAGGATGATCACGATGTGTACCGTGAGCGTGGTGTAATGATGTCGTCTACCCGCTCGTTACAGAAGATAGACAGCGTCAAAGTTCCAGCAGGTTCTTGGTATCTAATAAATAGCAGGGTATTGCACAGCACAGAAAATTTATCACGCAAAAGAATAACGGTACAGGCGAGTTTTGATACTCAATTGCCACCAGAAATTCTAAACAAAATAAGCCAATGACCGGTGTCTACTGTCCGATGTTGCCGCCCCTAGTGGCGCTACCTCTTGATGCATCTGACAAAACATTTCATCAATATCTAACCATCAGTTGCGATCGAGACGGTGTGCCAGTACCCAACACTGTATGGACTCGGCATGACATCAATCCCAGTATAGTAGAATGGGCCAGACAAAACATATCACCTGAATTTCATGCCATGGGGTTAAACTGTTGTGGCACTGAATCAGGCGGTGTTGGTATTCCGCACACCGATCGTACAAGAAATTGGACCTTGATGTGGGTTCTTGACACAGGCGGCCCGGACGTGAAAACTGTGTTTTGGCAAGAACACAATCATTCTATCAAAAGAGAACCGGGTTATTATCCCCGGAGTTACGATGATTTACAGGAACTGGAAAGCCATGTGTTTGAGCCCAACTGCTGGGTGCTGATTGACGGCAATATCATACACAGCGTGGAAAATTTACAGCATGTTAGGAAAAGTGTACAGATAAGTTTTTGGGAAGATACCGATTTTGTGAGAAAATGGACAAACTAGGTCATCCAGTGTAAACCCTTTTACGGGCTATGGCGTTGTATATGTATGTCAAGGAGACATTGATGATACAGGCTACCAAATGCGACAGTCAGGACAAACCCAGTAAAAACGAGGTCATAAGATTCATGCCCACCAACTGGATCCGAATCCGAGACTGCCCGGACTGTGATCGCAAACGAATCACTGCCTGTCGAGATCCTGCCTGCAATCGAGCCAAAAAGCCTTGACTTTTGATCACTTGTCATATATAATACACTTATGAAACAAACAACTGCAATCATCACAACCATTCGCTCAGAACATGAGTGGGATTGCCACTGGGGGCTTTGCCTGTAATACAAAAGTACTACTAACAAAGACCCTCCACTTCGGAGGGTTTTCTTTTTTGTGCTAGACCATAAATTGAAACTCTGCTACAATAGAACTTAACAAAGCAACAAAGTCGATCGAGACTACTTGCAACAGATCTTTAAAATATACAAAGAGGTTACCAGACCCGTTAGTGGCATTGGTAGAAGTGTCCAATTGGTACCGGCGGGTACCCACTTACTACCAGTCATGAAGCCGGCTCTCTACTGTAACAAGTAGATCCAGAAAAGCGGCGGATCGTCTGGGTATAATGACCGTGGTGACTTGGCCTCGCAAGCCAAGCAGAATAAGATCCACAATGGTTCCTCAATGTAAAATCACATGCTCCGTTCGTCTATCGGTTAGGACACTCGCCTTTCACGCGGGTAAGGAGGGGTTCGATTCCCCCACGGAGTACCATTGTTTTTATAGTCAAGCATCGATAAGGTATCGTGTTGGGACGCCAACACTATTCGGGTCACAGCGGCCGGCGACTGATCCTAATATAACTGCATCGGCTTTGGAACTGTTAGCGCAGGACTCCTAAATTGGCATTCTCGGTGCTTGACTATAAGAATTTGGTCTTAAAGTGTTCATGGACGCACGACGGCTTGTCACGCCGTAAGAGTGGGGATCGTTACCCCCTAAGACCGCCAAAACGTTCCAGCGTCACTGGATAGTCTGACCCAGACGATGAGAAGTGTAATGACACACACGGGTGGTTCTGAAACGGCAAAGTTTCACTGAGAAATCAGCGGTCCAACCTAACCGGCGTTAGCAATACGAGAACGGTCCCTGTCGGGAAGCGGGTGGAAAGTGTAAGTGATGAATAGACTAGTTGGGGCAACTTGACGAAATTTCTGATACACTATAATTACCGCCAAGGGACGCAGAGCATTTGTGTTTGTATTGATAAAAGCGTGTTAAAAACACATTGACGATGGGCCCAACTACCAGGGACTTATTTAATCCAGCGCCGCTGAACGGGCGAAAGCCGCGGTAGACTGCCAGTCACAGTCGTGTCATGTTGCTGGAGGGACGGGGGCTACCCGAAAGGATGTTCCGTACCCTTAAACATCAGGTAGTGCTTTTTTCACTATAAATAAAATACCGCGGGGAGGGCGGTCACCACACCGGTCTCATAAGCCAGGTGCATCGGCAGTTCGAATCTGTCCCCCGCATCCACTCCCTACAATATATGATCGATCCAAACCTAGGATTCTATACCTGTGATGGACAAAAATTTGTTTCTAAAATAAACGCATTTTTGCACAGTCGCACAACTGGAAAACCAGTAGACTGGATTTTTCACGACGATGCATTTTCCAAGTACCCGTGGCACATTGAACCTGAAGCCAGTCTAGATCAATTGTATGATGCTCGTGCTAGGCAATTGAGAGAAAAATACGACTACGTGGTCTTGAGTTACAGCGGTGGGTCGGACACGCACAACATACTAGAAAGTTTCATTCGCCAAGGACTACACATTGACGAGATTGTGACCAATCACATGACCACTGCCACACAGGCTACCACGGTGCTAGACACACGAGTCAAAGACAGTTGGAACTTTGCCGCAGAGCATCAACTGCAAGCAGTGCCTAGATTGCAATACATACGAGATCGATTACCACTCACACGTATAACAGAGTTAGATGTTAGTGATGTGGTAATCAACAGTATGCGCACAACCTTTAACGACGTAGACTGGGTGTTGGGCAGGAACGACCATCTCAGTATCGGGCAATTGTTTAGATACAATTATTTTCACTTTGGAGAGATTAAGAAACGTTTGGACCGAGATCTCAACGTAGTCATCATTGTGGGTATAGACAAACCCAAGTGTCATATTGATCCTGAAGGTAATTTTTGGATGACATTTTTAGATGGTATTGCCAACATTACTACCATCAACGATTTCAACCTAGACTACACAAACACGCACACCGAGATGTTCTATTGGAGTCAAGATTCCATGCCCATGTTGTGCAAACAAGCACATGTGATCAAACGTTGGTTAGAAATCAACACAAAGTACCAAGCAGGGTGGCAAGGATTAAACATTGCTAGATCTAGAATGTTACAAGAACGTCTTTTGCGATCATTGTTGTACAACACAACCTGGGACAACAACTGGTTCCAGGCCAACAAGTCTACATCGTTCTGGCAGACAGAATTTGACACATGGTTCCATGCTAGACCAGACCTGGCTCGTGAACAACAGTTATGGCATCAAGGACTCACACACCTGGAAAATATTCTAGGCGAATATGTCATTCGCAACGATAAAGGTCAGCCTAGTGGGCTAAAGCCTTTTTTGAAACCTTACTTGATTGGACAGATGAAATCTGTTGTATAAATACAACGAGAGAGTTTGCCAAAGTGCTTGACGCACAAAGGTAAATAAACTATAATTGATACTATGAAAACACAACTTTGTTCACTGATACCCAAGACTATGTTTAATCAGGCACCAGCCTGGTCGCATGTCTATGGTCGCTTGTCAACAAGCATTCTAGGAGCACCAGGGTCTTAACGTAGTATACAACCGTATCTAATTCAAAGACCCTGGAACTAAAAACTCCAGGGTTTTTTGTTTTCAAGGAGAACTAGAATGTCAACAGAAGAGTATTGGCGATGGATTCACGATAACGTTCAATGATCGTTATCAAAGTGCAAGGCAACGCGAGCCTGCAACACTTTAAAATTGCAAATAGGCGGCCTCGGGGATGGCTTATGTTCTTGTACATAAAAAAATCCGAGCGTATCGAAGCATTCTCGCTTATGTGGGTTCATCCATGAAGAGTGTTTCGATACACACATTCGCAAGAGTGTGTTATGGCTCGGTAGTTCAGTCTGGCAGAACGTTGGTCTCCAAAACCAAATGTCGGAGGTTCAAATCCTTCCCGGGTCGCCAAAAAATTTGGGCTGTTGGTATAGTTGGGAACACAGTGGCTTTGCAAGCCTCAGTCCCCGGTTCGAACCCGGGACGGTTCACCAAATTGGAGAGTGAGAAGCATTGGCGACTTCAGGAGACTGTAAATCTTCCACCTTACGGTATACGGGGTTCGAATCCCTGACTCTCCACCAATTAACTGTTGACACCATGAGGTGTCGACTATATAGTAGTATAGAGGAGCGTGGGCCGGATGGTAAGGCAGCGGATTGCTAATCCGTACAATCATGAAAGTGGTTGATAGGGTTCGACTCCCTAACGCTCCGCCAAAATTCCAGGGTAGCACAGCGGTAGTGCAGTAGACTGTTAATCTATTGGTCATAGGTTCGATCCCTATCCCTGGAGCCAAAATTTGCCCCTATAGCTCATTCGGTAGAGCAACTGATTTGTAATCAGTAGGTGCCGTGTTCGAATCATGGTGGGGGCACCACTTATATGAAATTTACTAAAGTTACACGAGTACAATTGCGGCATCCTCCAAATCCAACTATGGCTCTTCGCAAAGATTTTGAAACAACCATGTTTACAACCAAAATGCATTGGCAGAACAAGACTGTACATTTTTACATTAACCATATTGATGATCATACACTGGAACGGATGTGGGTTGATCAGGAATCTGCAGAAATATACATACAACATCAACAACAAATGGCTGTCAAATATGGTGGAGCAGTTGTGAGTTTTGAGATCAAAGACATTGACTATACTGTCGAAATACAGTATAATATAGCACCTGCGGATGAAGTGTTTACGGTTACACGTCAGTCTTCCAAACTGAAATAGACGAGTTCGAATCTCGCCTTCCGCTCCAAAATTAAGGAAAAACTTATGGACATGGATCAAGCGGCAGTATTTTTAGCCGGTAGTGTTTTGACCGCACTGGGCTTTGTAGTAGTAGTAATTGGACTTGTGGTAATCAACAATATTATTGCTCGATACTGGCGACCCATTAGAATTTTTACCGAAGACAGTTGGAACAGTGTTGGCAGTTCAGCAAGATTTGCTGAGCCATTAGAGGTGGAAAAGTCACAAAAATCTCCATTAGAAAAGAAATAACATGTGGACTTACATCATAACTTTTGCGGCAGTATTTGCCACTGATTTGATTTACGTTTATTTTGTAAAGTCAATTCAGGATGATCGTGCCATGATGGCCGCATGGTGGTCTGTGGCAGTGACATTCACTGCCAGTGTAGCAGTGATCAACTACACAGAAGATCACTGGGCCCTAATCCCAGCCTTGGCAGGTGCCTATTGTGGTACTTTGTTTGGCATGTGGATCAAGAAAAAAATAAACCGAGTATAGCGCAGCCTGATAGCGCATCTGGTTTGGGACCAGAGGGTCGTAGGTTTGAATCCTACTACTCGGACCAATATATAGCGGTGGCAGAGTGGCCAAATGCAAGGGATTGCAAATCCCTAAAACCGTGAGTTCGAATCTCACCCGCTATTCCAAAATTAGGAAGTGTGGTCGAGCGGTCTATGGCTCTGGTCTTGAAAACCAGCGTATCGAAAGGTACCGTGAGTTCGAATCTCACCGCTTCCGCCAAACATGCATCCTTAACTCAGTTGGTAGAGTTCCTCGCTTACACCGAGGCTGTCGGCGGTTCGAGTCCGTCAGGATGTACCATTATGCCTCTTTAGCTGATGTGGTCATAGCACCGGACTGAAAATCCGGGGAACCAGGGTCGGAACCTGGAGGAGGCACCATAAACGTAGTATCAAGCGTGAACTCTTTAGATGGGTTGATCAACATCTCATTGAGAGTGAACTTGCGTGTGATAGTAGAATAGAATCGTTGTTGATAAGCGCCTTGTGCTTGTTGGTACAAAGGTATCATGGCTTCGTCAGCGGTAATCATACACATATTTATAGCCGGATAGTTAAATGGTATAACGGTCGCTTGATAAGCGATTATTACAAGTTCAATTCTTGTTCTGGCTACCAATTTTTTAAAAGGAGATCTGTCATGACAAGTGACAAGAGTGATAAGATAGCGGGGGTGAAACTTTAAGGTGAAGTAACTGGCTTTTAACCAGTAAAACTCGGATCGTTCCCGAGCACCCCTACCATAAGAAAACTCTCTGAGTGACTACACCGGAACAACACTGAACTTGACTTATTCTGCAGAACAGTCAAGAGGTGCCAGGAAGCGAGGTCATCGTGGTTGCAAGTACCGCAGAGAGTTTCCTTATGGTGTCCATAGTTTAGTGGCAAAACCGCGGGTTGTGATTCCGCTATCACGAGTTCGATTCTCGTTGGATACCCCAAATATGCCAGCGAGACTTGGAAGTCAGGGAGGTTTTATAAACCTTTTAGCGCCAGATTAGCGTTCTTTAGAGGGTTCGATCCCCTCCGCTGGTACCAATCAGGATGAGTAGCATAATGGTAGTGCGCCTCCTTCATACGGAGTCAAGTGGTAGTTCAACTCTACTCTCATCCACCAAGTTTTTTGTTGGGGATTCGCCAAGTTGGTTAAGGCATCGGATTTTGATTCCGACACGCATAGGTTCGAATCCTATATCCCCTGCCAGTGTTTTGCCCCGGTGGTGTAATGGCAGCCACGCTGGTCTTAGAAGCCAGTGCCGAAAGGCGTGTCGGTTCGAGTCCGACCTGGGGCACCAAACCTGGATGGTATGAAAGAGAACCATCAACAACTCGTTTAGAGTCAATTGGGTGAGAAGCCCATCCTAATCATGCGAGAGTGACGGAATGGTATACGTAGCAGACTTAAAATCTGCCGCCGAAAGGCTTACGGGTTCGAGTCCCGTCTCTCGTACCAAGTTTTGTAGTCATGGCCTGGAGCCAGGATAAAGGGTGTTGCGGAATCACGGCGTGGCGTTAAATATCGAAGCGCAACTTAATTAGATTGTGTTCAGCCTGCTACAAATTCCTCATGCCCCTGTGGACAAACTTTGGTAAAGTCGCCTCTCTCAAACAGAGGAGTATAATATGTGAGTTCGAATCTCACCAGGGGTGCCATTAATAAACCTGTAACAGTTTCCGAGTTAAATAGAAAGACGATGATGAAAAAATTAGACATCAATCAAGTGGCAGAGTTTATTCGGGCCCAAACGCCTGAAACACGAATCTACCTCGGTTGCGATAGCGAGCGTGTGAAAATAGACGGCGCTTGGCATGCTGACTATGTGTTGGCCATTGTGGTCCACATCAACGGCAACAACGGTTGCAAGTTGTTTGGTGAAGTGCAACGTGAGCGTGACTACGATCAACGAGCATCACGTCCTGCACTACGCCTAATGACTGAAGTGTACAAAGTAAGTGAGCTGTATTTGAAGCTGGCAGAAGTGTTGGAAGGGCGTGAAGTTGAGGTTCACTTGGACATCAACCCAGATGAGATGCATGGTTCAAGCTGTGTTATCAGCCAAGCAATTGGTTACATCAAAGGTGTGTGCAATGTTATACCTTTTGTCAAGCCCGATGCGTTTGCGGCCTCATATGCTGCAGATAGATTCAAAAGCCTACGTGCCGCATAAGCACATGCGTGGTTAGTTTAATGGTAGAACCAGACGTTGCCAACGTTTAAGCAGGAGTTCGATTCTCCTACCCCGCACCAAATTATGGCCCTGCCCGCTGACACGTTGCCTCTTTTAATGTGGCGTGTTACGGCAGGGTTTTTCTTGAGCTCTTGTAGTACAAAGGCAGTACAATACATTGGTAATGTATAGACGCTGGATCGTTACCAGCCTGGAGCACCACTTTCGGCCTTTAGTTCAATGGATAGAATTCTGGGCTTCGAACCCAGAGGTGGGAGTTCGATCCTCTCAGGGCCGGCCATCTATGTTCATAGATTCGTCGAATCATCAAAATCTATAAGTTATACCAGCCTTGGGTGTAACAGAGATCAAAAATCTTGGGCGTGTCTGTGTGCCTACTACCTGATGCGGGGTTCCAACATTTAACTTATACCATTTATTTGTTTGATACTCTATACTATCAAGAAGTTGAATTTGATCAGTATTGTAAAATTCTGTTACGATATTGATTCCACCAGCATCTATTAGATAGTTATAAGCACAATCTCTTCCTAGGTCAGTATGCATGAAAATACCCCGATCGGATACTACATACTCAACTAGTTCAACTTCTATCGGAAAATGCTCAATTATCCAGTTTGTTAGTTCTTGGTTACTGGTATAAACTCGATACCAGTCCATCTGGTATACACTTCCGTCTTGCCGACGCAGTACTACCGGATTTAATTCGTTCATTTTTTCAAGTGGTACGATTAGATCAGCAGGAACCGATGGAATAGCAACTCCGTATGTGGTATTTGTGGTGCTCATCTAAATATTTAATGCGTTTTTGATCAGACTAAATATTCTGCAACGCCGGGTTCTTCCGACGTCGGTATCTCAAGTGACGCCAGGAGTAGTGACTCCTTTACTGACACAACTATGCTCAGAACGCCACACCGTGTGTAGACTTCCTACTAGCCGTATGTTACAATATACTTTAAGGAGTTGATCCATGATCAAAAAATTGTTTGCTATTCTATTTGGACTTGTTGTCCTAACCTCCCACGCAGAAACTTATAAAATTTACATCGGCAACAGCGCCGGTAGCCTCAGCGATGTTTACACTCGCAAGATTTTTGACCACGTTGAAAAAATAACAGGTGACACGTTTGTTGTTGTTAACCGCCCAGGCGCCGACCAGATGGTTGCTTACCAAGCCATGTTAGACGAAAGTCGAACCAACCCCAATGTAATCTATTCTAGCGGCACTGCTACTCAAGCAGCCAGCTATGTCGTACGTCCTGAACTGAAACTGGACCCTTTGCGTGATACCAAAAGTGTAATCACAGTAGCACTAGTCCGCTATCATTTGATTGTCAAAACCGATAGTCCTATCAAATCAATGCAGGACATTCACGGACGTGTGAACATTGGGGTCAGTAATGCAACCACTACAACATTGATTGCTCGATCCAATTTAGGCAACGAAGTTCAAACTATTCCGTATAAAAGCGACAACGAGATTATTCTTGCACTATTGAAAAATGAGATTCCTGTAGCCAGTGCTATCAGTTTGAATCCGCTAATCTATACACATCGTGATAATATTAGAATTGTGTCTAGTTTTGAAAACTTAAAGGTCACAGGCGCCTTAGGGTACACAGTGGCACAAAACTTTCCCAATGAAAAACTTCTAATACTTAACCGAGCAATCAATCAAGTGCTTGATCATCCCGACATTAGGGATTGGTTCAAGAAAACCATGGGAACATATCCTGCCGGCGGCACCCCTGCACAATACGACAATATTATCCGGCAGTTTAAAAAGGTAATAGTAGACCAATGATTAACCCACCAGACAGCACCGGCGATGTAATATACGGCAACTGTGGTCACTACAGTGTAGGCGACAAGATCTTCTATAACAACTCTGATGCGTTTGTTGAAAGTAAAAAGTCCAATCAAGAAGTCAAGTGGGATTTTTATTCACAACAGTTTAGACAAGCACATGATCTAGGCCTGTGGAAAACTCTAACGCTACAAGATCTGTATGCTCAACGTGCTAGACAACTTAGGCAGCAATATGATCATGTGACTGTGTTGTTCAGTGGTGGATGGGATAGTCGCAACATATTAAATACGTTTGAAAAGGAAAAGATACACATCGATGTTATTGCTATCTTTGTGACACCTGAACTTGAAAACTCCACAGGGTTTGACAATCGTCAAGCAGAAAACTGGTATGGCGAGATCAAGTATCATGCACTGCCGTATGCTGAAGAATACTGTCGTCGCTATCCGGGTACAAAGTTAATTGAGATTCCTTGGGTAGAAACTACAGTGAATGCTTATGCCACTGCCAGTGACGAAGAACTTTATGTCAACAGCCGGCTCAAACCGGGATTTTTGTTTGGTAGAAATATTACTCTAAGTCGGTATCCCCAACTGCTCAAGGATGTTGGTTATAAAAACAGTTGTATCATACAAGGAGTAGACAAGCCTTGTATGATTCATCATGGCATGAAACAGGCACAAGGATTCTTTCCTGAATCTATCATGCGACTATTTTCATACCCTCGACGCAGTCTTGGATACCAAGAGAATCAAACCTGGGAGTTCTTTTACTGGACCCCTGATTTGCCTGAACTGGCCATACGTGGCTGGTATGAAATACTATCTCTATGTCGACGTGACCAATTAGTCAATCGCGCACACGATATTAATACTAGTCTCAGAGATAGATTTAATTTAAAGATGAGCACCGCTTGTCAGGAATCAATTAAAACATCTCTGTACAAATATTTTGATCCCACTGCTTGGCAAGCACAAAAACAAGTCGAATGGGGATTTCACATGACTGTAGAGTTACCGGTGGTGCGTATCCTCAATGAACGACAAATTAATTGGCAACCAAAACTACAAGATCAACTAAAGCAGATAACAAACATTGTAGGCGAATCAAATCTGGTAATCAACGAGCAAGGCGTGGTCCAGGACTACCGATCCATACATGGTGGGTTCATTGATTTGGATATAAATTTCAATTGCTGATAGTCTATTGCTGTCATAGAAAAAATCAATGGCAAAATGCCTTGACTTAGGCAACTACTATACTATATAATAGATGATCAGTACAAACACTGAGTTTCATTGAATCAAGGAGAAAATATGAAAACCGTAGGCGATAAGTTAGAAAAATTCGTAGTCACCGGCGTCAAGCCAGGACAGCCAGAAGATGCGTTCTTTGACATCACAGATGAGTCATTTGCAGGCAAGTGGAAAGTGATTGTTTACTACCCAAAAGATTTTACATTCGTGTGTCCCACAGAGATTGTGGCCTACGACAAGTTGACGCAAGACTTTGCCGACCGTGATGCTGTATTACTCACAGGTTCAACAGATAATGAGTTCTGTAAAGTAGCATGGCAAAAGAGCCACAGTGATCTCGTTAAGATTACACACAATCAGTTTGCTGACACACAACGATTCAACATGGACAGTTGTGACAATTTAAGTCTGATCGAACAACTGGGCATTTTCTATGCTCCAGCGGGTGCCGCACTTCGTGCAACATTCATCGTTGATCCAGACAATGTTATTCAACACGTTACTGTTAACAACTTGAATGTGGGTCGTAGCCCAGAAGAAACACTTCGTGTATTAGATGCGTTACAAACTGGCGAACTGTGTGCATGTAACCGTACCGTAGGCGGGGAGACTCTATAATGGCATTCATCGACGCTATCAAAGAAGCGTTGCCAGACTACGCAAAAGATACTAAGTTAAATCTTGACGCTGTTCTTTTGCGTAGTACACTAGATGCGGATGTGGCTATGGGTTGTGCTGTAGCCGCACTCGCCTCAACTGGCAACGGTAAGGTATTGGCTGTATTATTAGCCGATGCTCCTATTCACGCAGAGTCAGCAATGACAGCCGCATCAACCATGGCCCAAAACAATACCTGGTACCCCTATGTTGAAATGACTGATGATCCTGCTCTAAAAGGATTGCCAGCACAGTTGCGTATGAACTCCATTGCAACGCATGGTGGAACTACCAAAAGCAATTTTGAAGCATTCAGTTTGGCTGCAAGTATTGTGGGAAAGTGTCATTTTTGTGTTAAGGCACATTATGAAACACTCAAGACTGAAGGCTACACAGTGGAACAGCTTCGTGACATTGGACGCATTGCTTCGGTGATGAATTCAGTCGCAAAAGTTCTAAACAGTTGACCTGTGGGACGAAACCTGTTATACTAAGTTTCGTCCTACTTAAATAACTGTATGAGCAACGATCTAGCCAAATTTATAAACTCAAAACGACGCCACAAAACAGATGTGGCGATTTCAAGGCAAGTAAAGATTGCCCAATCACATAATACATTTAATCAGACCAATATCAAACAACCACATAGACTGGCCAAACGCCATGCTATGGATTGTGGAAATCCCGGTTGTTTCTTGTGCGGCAACCCACGCAAGACACACAAGGATAGATTGACTCAGCAAGAAAAACGACTGTTTCAAGACTTAGAAAAAACTTCAGATCGACACTCAAACGGATTACCAAAGGACCAAGATGAATAAATTTCAAACCAGACAAGATGAACTTGCATACGAAGCAACCCTAGGACTCAGCAACGAAGCCGCAGTGGACGCAGTAGAGAATCGCTACGACCTAGTGCTGATCGGTGCTCGTCGTGCTAGAGAACTAGGTCGTGGAGACAAGCCCAAACTAGACGGCCCTAAACACAGTGCAGTGGTCACTGCTCTCAAAGAGATCGAACAAGGATTAGTGGGTCGTGAATATCTGTACAAGCAGTTGGACATTGAACCACGTCGTCGCTTCAAGGATTATGGCGGATTCTGATCAGCCAAACTCAGCCAAGGGTCGAGACAGTTTTGATGTCACCACTGGCAACACCCTGGTACATTTTTTCAACAGAAATGTAACACCTTACGCCACCAGCACACTAGGTCCCACATTTGATCTAGTTCCTGTTGAGAAGCAAAAGGACTTGATGATCAATCATGCCAGGATGTATGCCCAGCAAGAGTATGATCGTATCATGGAACTGGTCACAGTACTGGAAAAACAAGCACAAGACATTCGGCGCAGGCTTGATGTCACTGATGCAGTGTATGCAGCCGAATACAATTTTCAACTGGTAATGGGCAGTTGCTACTGGTTGGTCTGGCACAAACGACACAACAAAACCTTGTTGGTACACACAGGGCCTGCAGATTGGAACACCGGTGCTCCAGAAGACTATGAGTACATGATGCAGGTCAAATACATGGGCGATCACACCTGGCAAGAAGTACTAACTTAGTACTACTTGACCAAATCCTCCTTTTGTGTTATAATAATTGTATTAAAAGGAGAACAACATGCCCTGGATTGAAAACATAGCCGCAATTGATGTGACCAAAAGTCATCACCATGCCGCTGGCGAGAACTCCATGCTGATCAGCATCACAGACCCTGCTGGTTGGCGTCCCGAGGCCATGCACTCATTCAAACAGCGTTATGACTTTGAGTTCCTGGATGCGGATGATGGCTTCCCTGAAGAGTGCCTGATCAGTGATGCGCAGGCACAAGAAATTGTGCGCCTGTTGCAACATGCAATAGAGAACCGCATGAATGTGGTTGTGCATTGTACCGCAGGCCTGTGTCGTTCAGGTGCTGTGGCTGAAGTTGGTATTATGATGGGGTTTGATGATACCGAGCGTACTCGTATACCCAACATTCGTGTCAAGCACCGCATGATGCAGGCGCTGGGTTGGACCTACGATGCAGATGAGAAGCCAGACGATGCGGCCTGGCGTAGAATGAACTTAGACTATTAAGAAAGGAGCACATGATGCCAGCAGTATTTTTGACAAGCGACACACACTTTGGTCATTCCGGCGTGTGTCGCTTTACCGAAGCAGACGGTGTGACCAAGATCCGTCCCTGGACTGATCCTGATGAGATGGACGAAGAAATGATCCGTCGCTGGAACGACACGGTGCGCCCTAACGACAAGGTGTATCACTTGGGTGACGTTGTGATCAACCGCAAGGCCTTGAAGACATTGGCCAGGTTGAACGGGGACAAAGTGTTGATCCGTGGCAACCATGACATCTTTCGTGATGACGAGTACAGGGAATACTTTCGTGAGTTACGTGCATACCATGTGATGAACGGAATGATCTTGAGTCATATTCCCGTACACGAAGCATCGTTGGGTCGCTTTGGTACTAACATTCACGGGCACTTGCACACAAATCGTGTGCGTAAGGCACGTGGTGTGGATGCCCGAACTGGCGCTGTATTGTACAGCACTGAGATTGACCCTCGTTACCATTGCGTATGCGTGGAGCAAACTGACTTTGCACCCATCTTGTTTGAAGATGTTATCAAACGCATTGAAGCAGAAGGTGGTGTAGTTGGGTTAAAATCCGGCAACGGACCCACTATGTAAAAGTAATACTCAAGTACTACAAAAGCCCTGCACTTTTGCGGGGCTTTTTTTTGACTTGACCAAATATTCAAAATCGGTTATAATCATAACATGAAATTAGAAATCAACGAAATACTACAGTGGACCGGGGCAGTGTTTATCATTGCAGGGCACAGTCTCAACGCCGTGGGTCCTGAGGCCTACCCTTACAACATTCTTGCATTTTTTGTGGGCACAATCTTGTTCATGGCCTGGACAATCCGTGTTGCAAATCGCCCACAGTTGATGGTGAATGTCGTGGCCCTGGGCATTGGAGCATCTGGGCTGGTCAAAGCATTTGGTTGACCAATAAATCCCATTTTGCTATAATATACACATACAGACACAAAAGGAGCCCAAAATGACAGAATTTGAAAACAAGTGTTACGGTATCACAGAACAAGAAATCCGTGAACAATACATGCAGAGTATCACAGCCCAGTGTTCAGGTCTTGAAATGGTTGTGATGGGCATCATGAGTGACTGCCAGGAAATGATGGCCATGGGCACTGGTCCTCGTTCCGTTGAGTATGTTCGTAAACAAATGAACATTGCCAAATTCATCCTGTCAGAAATGATGGACGCCCGAGAGCCAGCATAATTTAAGGAGAAACACATGAGCCGAATGAGCGACCTTAATATACAGATCCAAGAACTGTTGGATCAAGGACAGACCCCTTTTATGATTGCCCAGATGCTGGATGTTCCAGTTTCTTGGGTGTACGAAGTAGAAGAAAATAGTCCTTTTGCAATATCAAACAGTTGACGATAAAATCAACATCTGCTACAATAAAGACTTAGTAACTAGAAAGGCACAGCCCATGTCAGAATCCCGCACCGTTACCTCGCTTCAAGCAAAGAAATCTTTGCTCAAAGCATTCCAAGTCAAACGTCCCTTGTTCTTGTGGGGTCCTCCCGGCATTGGCAAGAGTGAACTTGTTGAAGGCATTACAAACGACTTGAACGGTCTAATGATCGACTTGCGTTTGGGTCAGATGGAACCCACAGACATTCGTGGTATCCCGTTCTATAACAAGGACATTGGCAAGATGGATTGGGCTCCCCCTGTGGAACTGCCTGATGAAGAAACTGCCGCACAATATCCTATTGTGGTGTTGTTCTTGGACGAACTTAATAGTGCCGCACCCTCTGTACAGAGTGCCGCGTATCAACTAATTTTGAATCGACGCATTGGCAAGTACAAGTTACCCGACAATGTTGTGATGGTTGCCGCAGGTAACCGTGAAAGCGACAAAGGCGTTACTTATAGAATGCCAACTCCCTTGGCAAATCGCTTCATCCACCAGGAGATGAAAGTGGACTTTGCATCGTGGCTTGAGTGGGCAGTAAACAACCGAGTTCACAAGGACGTGGTTGGTTACTTGAGTTTTGCCAAGCAGGATTTGTACGACTTTGATGCCAAGTCAGCGTCACGTGCCTTTGCTACACCACGCTCATGGACTTTTGTGAGCCAATTGTTGGATGACGCCAGCGACGACGACACCACAATGAACTTGATTGCAGGTACTGTGGGTGAAGGTCTTGCTGTGAAATTTATGGCCCATAAAAAGGTTGCCGGCCGCATGCCTAACCCTACAGACATCTTGAATGGCAAAGTCAAAGACTTGAATGTTAAAGAAGTGTCGGCCATGTACAGCCTGGTGATCTCCATGTGCTATGAATTGAAGGGTGCAGTAGAGAACAAGGTGGAAGACAAGAAGTTCCATGAGATGGCCGATAACTTCCTGGGCTACATGATGAAGAACTTTGAGACCGAGTTGACTGTGATGGGTGCTCGTATTGCATTGACCACATACGACTTGCCCTTCCTCCCAACCAAGTTGAAAAACTTCGACGAGTTCCACCAACGCTTTGGCAAGTACATCTTGCAGGCGTCGGCCTAAGTTTAAGGGGTCGTGTGGATTAAATACACGGGCTGTGGACACATGGCCTCTTTTCTTTTCCTACCATGAAATACAAAGTTGTAAAATTAGATGCAAGGTACAGTCATCACACTGCCTACCAGTACATGATTGAGTTCTCAAAAGGGCACTGGATTGGCACTGGCGTGTTGAGTTTTGATCGTGCCCGACGTTGGTTTACCACAACCTATGGATGGGGGCAAGACGTTGAAGTCAGAAGTGAACTGCTTCGATCAAAGCAACACCATGAGGAAGAATTTGAGCCAGATGACATCAACTCCACCTGGTCCTTCAGTGCCAAATACAATGACTACCGCATCTATGTTGCAACAGACAAAGAACTCAGTTGGTTTTTGCTATGTCATCCCTCATCACCGTAAAAAAGAACTTGATTGTGTTTCATAGTCCCAGCGACTGGAATGACATCTATGCCAGGATTCTCAAAGATTTTGGTATGGGAATGGCTGTGCGCACTCGGCTACAAAGAGAACTTGGTTTCACTTATCGCAACTATCAAGAGTGGATCTGGGTTGCCAAAATGGATGGAGGCCACAAGTATTGCGAACAGCAAGTGCATGTTGATTTTTACACAGAATCTGCACAAAGTTGGTTCCAGTTAAAGTACTTGAATTTAGGTAGTACTTGAGTACTACTTGACCAATAAATAGTGATCTGCTATAATATACACATAGACAACAAAGGAACAGCCCGTGACTACCGCTACTACTACTAACAAAAAAGAATCTGATAAGTTCAAAGATCTTATTGGACCCATGGACACCAAACTCGACAAAATTGTGCGTGAAATGTTGATCACCGCCCGTGTGGGCCTGTTGCTCAAAGCGTCATTCTTTGGCAACCTTGCTACTCGTTTGAAACTGGTAAACGCAGATGAGTGGTGTGCCACTGCCGCAACAGACGGCAGAAACTTCTATTACAATAGTCGCTTTATCAAAATGCTCAAGCCCAAAGAGATTGAATTCTTGTTTGGACACGAGGTATTGCATTGTGTTTATGATCACTTTGGGCGTCGCGGCAGTCGCGATCCACAGTTGTTTAATATTGCCAATGACTTTGCTGTGAATGGCGACTTGGTCAAACACAAGGTAGGTGAGATGATTACCACAGTGCCTTGCTTGTTCGACCGCAAGTATGAAGGCATGAGTTCAGAAGAGATCTATGACAAGTTGTACGAAAAAGCAGAAAAGATCAACATCAGCGACTTGCTGGACAAAATGATCGACGAGCACATGGATGGCGAAGGCGATCCCAATGATGGCAGTGATGGTGATCAAGAAGGCAAAGGTCGTCCCAATCTGTCTCCCGAGGAGCGCCAGCAAATCCGTGATGAGATCAAAGAAGCCATGTTGGCGGCAGCCGCCACAGTGGATGGTGCAGGTAATATCCCAGCAGGTGTCAAGCGTCTTATACAAGACATGACTGAGCCCAAGATGAACTGGCGCGAATTGTTGCGTATGCAATTAGAAAGCACTATCAAGAGTGATTATACTTGGATGCGAGCCAGCCGTAAAGGTTGGCACATGGATGCGGTCATGCCCGGTATGAAACTGGATCCCATGATTGATATTGCTGTGGCACTGGATGCTTCGGGTTCAATCAGCACAACAATGTTGAAGGACTTCTTGAGTGAGATTCAAGGCATCATGGATTCATTCCCTGCATATCGTATTCACGTTATCACGTTTGATACTGATGCATACAATCCTGCACAATACGACTCGGACAACCTGGAAGACATCTGCGACTACGAGGTCAAAGGTGGCGGTGGCACTGACTTTGATTGTATCTTCAAGTACTTGAAGGACAATGAAATTGAACCCAAGCGTCTGGTTGTGTTTACAGACGGCTATCCGTTTGGTTCGTGGGGTGATGAGAACTATGCAGATACAGTTTGGATCATGCATGGTACCACAACTATTGAGCCACCGTGGGGTCAATATGCTTACTATGACGAGGCTGAATAATGAATGATTTAAAATTTACCACAGCCGCTGAGTACATGAAGGATGATAGGTGTTGCGGATCTGGCACTTGCATTATCAATCAAGATGGTGAGTGCTGGTGCGGACAACAGTGGGACGGCGAGAAGATGTGCCAACCTGTGGTACCAAATGAACAACCTATGGAGCATGAATGAACGAATTAACCAAAGCAGTGGTATTTTGTATGATAGGCATGATCATATCATTTGTACCTATCTTGTACAAGAACAATTGGACCATACAGATGAATGGGCATCAAGTGAAACTTTTTGGAGAGTGAAGTATGTTTAGTGTTTTGAAATTTATCTATATTTTATTCAAGGCTGGTCGAGATGTGATCAATCCCAACATCAATCCCCTGCGTCATGCACCTGTTTATGTCAAATACTTTCTCAGCATCCTACTAGGTTGTTTTTGGAGTCTTGCATTTGGTCTTTACATTGGTGAACTGCTGACAATTGGCTACAACATGCTGGGGCACATTGCCATCATCAGTATGGTGTTTGCTACCTGGGGTGTGTTTCGCACAGTGGAAACGACCTACAAGCCACGCACAGGCGTGAACTGGTTGCGAGCCCCGGATCATTCTAGCCGTTGTGATGAGTTGACTGAAGATCAACGACGAGAGGCTGTGAACCGAGCTGATCAAATGCTGAGTCGTTGAAAGGTATAGTATGATACAAAATCTAAGAATTAGATTGGCCCGTTGGATCCTACGTGAACATTGTGCCTGTTATCGTATGGGCTATCACAATCTGGTAGACTTTGATCAGCGATGCGCTGATGCCAAAGCCCGACATCAAGCGAGATCACCATGAACCAACACAATCAAGAACCTGAACAGAATCCAGTGGAACAGGTGGCTAGATACAGTCACATTGTGATTCCCCTTGTGGGAGCAGTTTTGATGTTCCTGATGATTTTCATTGCTATCACTATGGCCTAAGACTAAGTAATATTTTTAAAAAGGAAAATTGTATGAAAATCTCAATCGCGTTAGTTGCCGCAATGGCATTTTTATCAGTTGCGGCTCAGGCACAAGATGCGGCTGCTGGCAAAACCAAATATGCCACCTGTGCAGCCTGTCACGGTGCTCAAGGTCAAGGCGGAGCAGGTCCCAAGTTGGCAGGTCAAAAGCCCGAGGTAATTGTGCAGAAACTGACCACTTACAAGAACAAGGGTCAGATTGGAGCACAAAGCCAACTCATGTGGGGCATGGCGGCAGGACTTTCTGCCGATGATATCAAGAATATTGCGGCCTACACAGCCACATTCAAGTGATATGATCCCCCGATCTTTCGCGCAATATGTCCAGCAGGAACTGCGTTCGGATCATGCGGGTGAGGTTGGGGCTGTAGAAATCTATCGTGGCATAAAAGCAGTGGCACTTTGGCGTGGTGACCATGAACTCATGCAGTTTGCTGATGAGCACGGTGCTGTGGAACAGGAGCATTTGACCATGATGGAGGCCCTGGTGCCTGCGGAACAGAGAAGCAGGCTGCAAACACCATGGCAGATAGCAGGTTGGCTCAC
>NZ_JBBAKG010000091.1:0-23322 GCF_040403615.1 Haliscomenobacter sp.
TACCTGGAAATAGACATTGCATAAAGAAGCTGAATTGATTAAAAGTATTCGGGAGCCAACTGAGGTAGCTAAGGCTCCATCAATTTTAAAAATAAACAATGAATTGGGATTGCCTTGTCCATCCAGCGTAAGGTCTCCATTGATTGTTGAAGCGGCGCCCAGGCAGTAAACATTTGGCAGGAGCGTTTGCCCAGCTCCCATGGTTGTGCCAATGACACTGCCACAAGTTATCGGGCTGATGCTGCCGTAAGCAAGATCCACATCGGTTGCCGCTTGTGCGGAAACAGCGTCGGCAGCATGACTACTTCCGATGATTGTGGCTCCGGTCAAGTTGAAAGCACCTACATTCGTACCAATATCGCCAGTTATGGTTGTTAGGCCACTGTTGTTGAATGCACCAACTGCGGTAAAAAGTGCGAAATTTGAAGCCACACCCAGATTTGGAGCTTGGCCAAAACCCAGGAGTGGAATTAAGAACAACACCATAGCTGTTAATGCTTTGAGTAGTCTTTTTTTCATTTTATGAGATATTACAGCGTTGAGAAAAATATATCAAAATTAGCCTTAACCTTACGAGGAACATTACACAATTCCGACAAATTGTTACATGATTCCCACTTTCCAGACCACTAATTGTTTTATATTTTAAATCTATTTGTTTTCCTATCGATAAAATCATCTACAGGGAGGAAATAAAAAGAGGCCTTTCCATTTCAATGAATAAGCCCCACTGTATGCAAGTAGCAATAAAAAACAAAGGCCGTTCCCCAGAAATATGGAAAACGGCCTTGTATGATTTTCAAGTACGATAGACTTATTTCATTACCACCACCATTTTCTTGGTAGCCGTAAAGTCCTTGGTTTTCAGCGTATAGTACAATACACCAGGCGTACGAAGTTGTTCTTGAGTCAGTACAGGGTCGATTGGTTAGAAAAAACCAATACAATCTCTCCTGCCCTAAATTTTCTTCACCACATATATATAGGTAGGAAAATGATCGCTGTAGCCGGCGGTATAGGTCGTCCCCACGTAAGTTCGGAGTGGGTAGCCTTTAAATTGCCCGCTTTGTTGGGTCATGTACGCGGGATTGTGTACCCGGAATTGAAAAAATTGATACCCACTCAATTTGGACGATATCCAGGCCGGAGACAAGATAATCTGGTCAAACAAGCTCCAAGCATCGCGGTAGGCCAGGGTGCCGAGTCCTTTTTTGTACAAAGCATAGCTCGGATTGAAGGTGTCTCCTTTTTGCACTTCTTCCTTGTCTTTTTTACCGCGCAACACCATTTTTACACTTGTATTCACCGGGTCGTCGTTGAGGTCGCCCATGATGGCATACTTGGCATTGGGGTCCATTAAGAGCAGCGAATCGCAAGCTTTTTTACAGACCATCGCAGCGGCTACCCGCCAGGGATCAGAAACTTTTTCGCCACCACTGCGGGATGGCCAGTGGTTGACCAGAATGTGCAGGGGTTCACCATCAAAAATGCCACTGACCAGCAGGACATCGCGGGTAAAATTGCGCGCCTTATCTTCACCATAAATGATGACGGGCAGTTTTTTGCTGGCAGTTACTTTGAAATACTTGGGGTTGAACAATAAACCTACGTCAATGCCCCGCTCATCGGGCGAGTTGTAATGCACGATCTGATAATTGCGGCTGGCGATTTGGGGTTCTTTGACCAGGTCTTCCAGCACCTTGCGGTTTTCCACTTCCGCCACGCCAAGGATGGCCACTCCATCCGGTGTTTTTTCCACGGCCAACTCAGAGATCACCCGGGCCAGGTGGCTCATTTTTTCCTTGTACTTCTCCGCATCCCAGAGGTAGGAACCGGTGGGCAAAAAATCTTCGTCGTTGATCGTGGTGTCGTTTTCAAGGTCAAACAAGTTTTCGAGGTTGTAAAACCCAATGGCCGCAATGCGGTATTGATCCTGGGCTGCAAGTGACTGGATGCTGACCAAAATAATAATCAGGGTGCATAAAATACCTTGAAAGCCAACTGCGTTCCTCATGCGTTTTGTGGTTTGATGAGAGCAGGTCTATATATTTTCGCTTAAAACAAAAATATTTAGACATGCGCTTAGATTTTGCAAAGGAAACGCAGAATGGTGTAAATAAGGTGCAGTGCCATGTAAAATAAAGGTTAACAATCTGATTCACACAACATTTGATTGGTTATTTCCCCAATTTTGCTTTTAATTTTAGACAATTTTGCCAACAAACTATGTTTCATATGCTCATTAGAATCAATCGCTGCTTGCTCCAGTTGATCGTCTTGATGCTATTGCCCACCGCCTGGCTGGCTGCCCAGGAAGTGCAAATTAGCGGTCAGGTACTGGATGCACAAAGTGGCAAAGGGCTGGCCGGAGCCGAAATCCGACTTCCCACCCTGACTTTTTTCAGCAACGACGCAGGCGACATCGACTTCAAAGCCAACATCGGAGATTTGACCGAGGTCATCGTCACCATTTTCAAACCTGGTTTTCAGGAAAAACAAGTTGTGCTCAACCCCAAAGGCCGCAGTGGATTAAACCTGGGGGCTGTAAAACTGAACATCCTGGAAGGAAAAGATGCCCTTTCAGCCGAAGAATTTGTGCCGGTGGTTACCCTATCCGAATCTGACCTCAACAACGATGGTGAACAAAACGTATCTGGATTGCTGACTGCCTCCAATGATGTGTTCATCAGTGCGGCGTCATTTCATTTCAGCGCGGCCAATTTCCGTTTGCGGGGCTACTATGGCCAACACAACGATTTGTACTTCAATGGGGTACAAATGAACGACCTGGAAAGTGGTTTCCCCAGTTGGAGCCTGTGGAGTGGCCTCAATGACGTTGTACGCAGCAGAACCAATACGGTAGGATTGGGTCCCAATCCTTACGGTTTTGGAGATTTTGGCGGGGTTAGCGCCCTCGATGTAAGGCCTTCGCGCCAACGCCAACAACTGCGGGTGAGTCATGCCTTATCAAACCGTTCTTACAACAACCGGGTGATGGCTACTTACAACAGTGGACAATTGGCCAGCGGCTGGGCTTTTTCGGTATCGGCTTCTCGCCGTTGGGCGCAGGAAAGTTATGTGCCGGGTACATTTTACGATGCGTATTCCTATTTTTTGGGGATAGAAAAAAAATTGAATGAGCAGCATTCATTCAACTTTACCGCATTGGGTTCTCCAGTAAAAAGAGGGCGAAGTGCAGCGGCTACTGCTGAAATGTACGATTTGGCGGGCAGCAATTATTACAATCCCAACTGGGGCTACCAGCAGGGCGAAAAACGCAACGCCAGGGTACAGAATACCCATCAACCAATGGCGATTTTGCGGCACGACTGGCAGATCAACGAAAAGACCCGCCTGACTACCGCAGCGGGTTACCAGTTTGGCCGCAACGGTTCTACCGCGTTGGATTGGTACAATGCCCGCGACCCGCGACCAAATTATTACCGCAAATTGCCCAGTTACATCCAAAGCGATCAGGCCGCACAGGTGGAAGATTTGCTGCGCAACAATGAATCCCTGCGCCAGATCAACTGGGATTATTTCTATCAGGTAAACCGCAACAACCCCATCACCGTACAGGATGCGGATGGCATTGCTGGCAATACCGTAACGGGCAATCGCTCGCAGTATGTGGTGGAAGAGCGCCGTTTTGACCGCAGCCTGCTTTCGTTCAACAGCAACCTCGAAACCACGATCGGAGAAAAAATCCGCTTGTCGGGTGGCCTAAGCTACCAGCAACAGGTGGGTAAAAACTTCAAAACCCTCAACGACCTGCTGGGGGGTGATTTTTACCTGGACATTGATAAATTTGCGGAATTTGCCGACTCCAGTGGCAATGAGGAATTTTACCAAAACAACATTGAAGTACCCAATGGAGTAGTGCGCCAAGGCGACCGCTTTGGTTATGACTATGGCACCAAGCACCGCAAGATTGGTTCCTGGGCGCAAATGGAATTTTATTTGCCCAAGTTTGACTTTTTTGTGAGCGGATCGGCTACCAGCGTGTCGTTTTGGCGCAGTGGCAATCTGGCCAATGGCAAGTTTCCCGAAAATTCCAAAGGAGATTCTCCGCGTCAAAACTTCCTGGATTGGGGAGCCAAAGCCGGGGCGACTTTTAAAGTGGATGGCCGCAACTACCTGCTGCTAAATGGAGGCTATTTCAGTCAGGCCCCCTTGATGCGCAATACCTTCATTTCGCCTCGTACCCGCGATCAGGTTGTACCCAATTTAAGCAACGAAAATATACTCAGTGCAGAGGGTGGTTATATACTCAAGTCGCCTTATTTAAAAGGGCGTTTGATTGCTTATTATACAGAAATTAAAAACCAAACCCAGGTCAGTAATTTCTACCTCGACAATGCCATAACCAACTCTGATGGGTCTACCGTTGGTGGGTTTGTGAACTACGTCATGACGGGTTTAAATACGCGCTATGCCGGTCTTGAATTGGGACTGGAATGGGCATTTTCGCCAGGCTGGAAAGCTACAGGCGCCCTGGCCAAAGGGCGGTACGTATATACCTCACGCCCCAACGTGGCCGTTTACCTCGACAATGTGGCCTCCAAACTGCGTGAAGATGTGGCGTACATCAAGAACTTCTACGTAGCCAACAATCCTCAAACAGCGGGTACAATCGGTTTGAGTTACAACTCGCCCCGGTTCTGGTTTGTCAATGTCAACCTGAACTACTTCGACGATATATACATCGACATCAACCCTGATCGTCGCACTGTTGCTGCGGTTTCCTACGTCAGCAATCCTGCGTTTTCGGATCAGGTGGTTGAAAAAGGATCGCCCCTCTGGAGCCAAATCATCAACCAGGAAAAAGCCCCATCGGCCATTACCCTGGATTTCTTTGGTGGAAAGTCCTGGAAAATCAACGATGTCTTTTTGTACCTCAACGTAGGCGTCAACAATATTTTGGACAAAAAGGACTTCATCACCGGAGGCTTTGAGCAATACCGTTTTGACTACGTGGGCAAGGATGTGTCGAAGTTTCCGAGCAATTACTACTACAGTTTTGGGAGAAATTACTTTGTAAGTCTGGCTGTGCGTTTATAACCCCTTTATCCTCCTTTTTTATCAATATCAACCATATGAAAAAGTTTTCATTTTTGCTCTCGATTATTTTCATGCTCGGCTTGGGCATGGTTGCTTGTGTGGATCAACAATTTGACGAACCACCAGTAGGAGACCTTCCCAAACTGAGCGCCAATAGCACCATTGATGCATTGAAAAAACTGCATACCCTGGGCAAAACCGCTTCCAAGATCACCACTGATCTGATCATCGAAGGCGTAGTGATTGCCGATGATCGCTCGGGCAATTATTTCAAAAGCATCGTGATTCAGGATGCAACTGGCGGCATCACCGTGCGCATCAACGCCACCAACTTGTACAATGACTTTGCCATTGGTACCAAAATTGCCATCAAGTGCAAAGACCTGTACATCGGCGATTTCAATGGCGTACACCAATTGAACGGCAGCGAAACCGATGGCATCGAAGAACTGCTCATCCCCAAATACATCGTGGCTACGGCCAAAGGCCAAACGGTAACGCCAGCGGTACTGAGCATCAAAGATCTGAATGCGACCCATGTCAACACCTTGATCAAGTTGGACAATGTAGAATTTGCGCCAGCCGACACCAACCAGACCTGGGCCGACGCGGTAAAACTGCTCTCGGTCAACCGTAACCTGCAAGATTGCAGCGGAGGCGCCATCATCGTACGCAGCAGTGGTTTTGCGGATTTTGCTAACGCAAAAACACCTGGAAAGAATGGTTCAGTGACGGGGGTATACACCGTGTTTGGTTCCACCAAACAATTTACCATCCGCGATTTGACCGATGTGGCGCTCACCAAAGTGCGTTGTGCCGGAACTGTACCCGTTGGGGGCAGCGGAACACCGATCAGCATTACCGAATTGCGGGCTTTGTACAAAGGCACTACCCTGAGCATCCCCGCCGATCGCAAGATCAAAGGTGTGGTGATTTCAGACAAAAGCGCCGTCAATACTGATCCGCGCAACGTGGTGATTCAGCAGGGTGATGCTGGTGTGGTGGTACGTTTCAAAAGTGACCATGCCTTCAATCTGGGTCAGGAAATTGAAGTAACCGTTTCGGGCCAGGAGCTTTCTGAATTCAACGGTTTGCTGCAAATCAACAACATTGACAACTCTTTGGCCAAATTGATTGGCACAGGGGTATTGCCTACGCCACGCGTGGCCAGTGCAGCACAGATTGTTGCCAATCTAGAAAAATGGGAATCTACGCTGGTGAAGGTCATCAAAGGCAGTTTCAGCGCTGCGGGTACCTACAGCGGTTCCAAAACCTTGACCGATTCTACTGGCCAGGTGGTGGTGTTTACCCGCAGCCAGGCTACGTTTTCTGGTTCAGCATTGCCAGTAGGCAAAACACTTGATCTGGTAGCGGTGGTGTCTCAATTTAACACCACCCAGTTGATCATGCGCAACCTGAATGACGTAAGCGTCACTGGCGGAGGCGTGGTGAATACCAATAACCTCTTGGATGAATCCTTTACCAGCGGTACAGCCAACGCAGCGGTGGCCCTCACCGGCTGGGTAAACAAAGCGGTAAAAGGTACGCGTACCTGGTTGACCAAAACTTTTTCTGGCAACGCTTTTGCCGAAGCAACGGCTTTCCAAAGCGCTGATGCTGAAAACGAAATGTGGTTGATCACCCCCGGAATCAAAGGGGCAGACGCCAAAACCTTGACCTTTGAAAGTGCCCAGGCATTTTACAAGCACGATGGACTGACGGTTTATTTGTCGACCGATTTCAACGGAACCGACATCGGCAATGCAACCTGGAAAAAACTGACTTTCAAAATGCCAAGTGCCGCGGATGCCAATTACGATTGGGTGCAATCGGGCAGCATCGATGTGAGTGGTTACAGCGGAAATATTTTCATTGGTTTCCAGTTGAAGGGCGACAAGACCACCAATACGACGACTTTCCGTTTGGATAACGTGAAGGTGACGAAGTAAGGGGCAATAATTACACACAGAATAATGTGAATAATAAACGCCCATTAGGCAATAGCAGCTTCGCTGTTGTATTTTTTCCACCAACTTAGGCACTTCAGGCACCTAAGATTCACCTAAGTTAAATGTCATTTTTTCTTAGGTGAATCTTAGGTATCTCCGGTGTCTGAGGTGGTGAAAAATCAAGTCAGCGAAGCTGCAAACTGCGTTACGTGAGCAACTAATTGACATTTCCAGCCTCCCACCTGAAACCAGAGCACCCTCAAAGATGTTTATCTTCTTTTCACCAACTTGAACACCTCCCTGAGTGTCGGCAGCCTCCCCAACATTCGGGCGCACCATCCACAACATGAAATTACTTTTCCGCTACTTCGTACCCTATCGTTGGCTCGTTTTGCTGGTATTGCTACTGGCTAGCATCAACATCGGATTTTCCCTGATTGACCCCATCATTTTTGGAAAGTTGGTCACGCTGGCTTCCAACCATCAAGCATCGCCCACACCGCCGGGTGCTTTCAATTGGCACCGTTTCCTATTCATCTGGGAGAACACCGTTGACATGGCGGGGAAAAACATCATGCTTTATGGCCTGTTCTGGCTGGTCACTGGCTCCATTTCAGTGGCTATGGTGAGCCGCATCGCCAAGGCTTTTCAGGATTACTTCCTCAACCTCATCACCCAGAAATTCGGGGCCACCATTTTCACCGATGGTTTGCAGCACGCCATGAGGCTGCCTTATCAAGAATTTGAAGACCAGCGCAGTGGGGAGACCCTGGGCATCCTCCAAAAGGTGCGCACCGATACGGAGAAGTTCATTTCCACCTTCATCAATGTCTTGTTTCCGGTCCTCGTAGGCATTGTTTTCGTGGCGGTATATGCGTTCAACAAGCACTGGAGCCTGCCCGTCATCTACTTTGGGGGCATTTTCTTGCTCACCTGGGTGTCCAACCTGCTGAGCAAAAAAGTGAAGGCCATCCAGAAGATTATTGTCAAACAAACCACCTCCTTGGCGGGCGCCACCACCGAGTCGTTGCGCAACATCGAGCTGATGAAAAGCCTGGGGCTGACCGAACAAGAGGTCGAGCGCCTCAACAAAAACACCTTCAACATCCTCAAGCTGGAACTCACCAAGGTGAAGCGCATCCGCAGCATCAGTTTTGTGCAGGGCACCTTTGTCAATACCCTGCGGCAGTTGATTATGTTTATGCTGATGTGGCTGGTGTTCAAGGGTCGATTGGATCCGGGTGAAATCGTGACCATGCAGATTTTTTCGTTTTTCATTTTCGGGCCTTTGCAGGAAATTGGCAACATCATCCTCAGCTACCGGGAAGCAGAAGCATCGCTCAACAACTTTGAAACCCTGATGCAAAAGCAACCCGAGCCCGAACCCCTGCACCCCAAACACCTCGGCGACATCGAAACCCTGGAGTTTCGGCACGTGGGTTTCCGGCACCAGTCGGCCCAGCAACACGCCCTCAACGACATCAGTTTTCAGGTAAAAACCGGCGAAACCATTGCCTTTGTTGGCCCCAGTGGCAGCGGCAAAACCACCTTGATGAAACTCCTCGTTGGCCTGTACCGCCCACAGAGCGGCAGCATCCTCTACAACGGCCTCGACGAGCAATCGATCCACTTTGATGACCTGCGCCGCCAAATCGGCTTCGTCACCCAGGATACCCAACTTTTCTCTGGTACCATCCGGGAAAACCTGCTCTTTGTGAACCCCACTGCCACTGAAGCTGACCTAGAACGGGCGCTTACCAAAGCCTCCTGCAACACCTTGCTGGCCCGTGCCGAAAAGGGGCTCGATACCACCATCGGCGAAGGTGGCCTCAAACTCTCTGGGGGTGAAAAACAGCGCATCTCCATCGCCCGCGCCTTACTGCGCATCCCCAAGCTCCTTTTGTTCGACGAAGCCACCTCTGCCCTCGACTCCCTTACCGAGGAGGAAATCACCGATACCATCCGGGAAATCAGCGCCGAAGGCCGCCAGATTACCCTGCTCATCGCCCACCGCCTTAGCACCATCCTGCACGCCGACCGCATCTACGTGTTGGAAAAAGGGGACATTGTGGAAACGGGATCTCATGAGGAATTGCTGGCTGAGAAAGGCCTGTACTATGCGATGTGGCGCCAACAGATTGGGGAACGGAAGGAGAAGGTGTTGTCGATGGGTTAAAAATGCTCCAAATCAAGTTCCCATGTCCCCAATACTCCTCATCGATGGCCAATTTCTCATCGAAAAAAGAGCGGCTCAAAGTGGGTTCGAGATGAGCAATTGGACGTATGTGATCCTTCCTGTCATCTCTACCGAATACAAAGCACGTGGAGGCACCATCAGGGTACGCGGGTTCATTGATTCCTACGAACTCAAGCAATACAATCTGCTTCCCATGAATGATGAGCGGATGTTTTTACCGCTGAATGCTGCTGTCCGTAAAAAAATCGGCAAAAAAGAGGGAGACTTCGTACAGGTTGTGTTGTACTACGATCCTTCACCAGTGGTGATTCCTGAGGATATTTTGGCTTGTTTGCTGGATGCCCCCTTGGCGCGCCAGTTTTTTTTATCGCTATCCGAAAGCAACCAGAAATATTACCTTGATTGGATTGATGAAGCCAAAAAAATCGAAACGAAAGTAGAAAGAATACAAAAAGCCATTGAACGTTTGGAAAGTGGCTTGAAATTTTACGATTGGGTTAAAGAAGAATAATACGCTATTGGCCGACAGTAATAGTACTTTCAGCGAACAACATACTCCTGAAATGGGTATTCAATGTTCTATACCTACTTAACAAAAAACCGTGAAAATGAACTTCCTCTCAACTTCTCAACACTCCACTTTTTTGAGCAGCCTCTGTCTGATGCTGTTGAGCATGATCAGCACAAGCAGTTTTGCACAGCCAAATATTGCCCTCAGCCCGGTGATTACTACAGGACTCAGTGCCCCCATGCAACTTGTAAATGCCGGAGACGGCAGCAAACGGGTTTTCATCGTGCAAAAAGCAGGCGGCGTCAGGGTCCACGATTCCACGTTTCAATTCCTTGCCACTTTTGTTACCGTTCCCAATATCACCAGCAGCGGTGAAAGGGGTTTGTTGAGCATGGCCTTTCATCCAAACTATAAGAGCAACGGCTTTTTTTTCTTGTATTACACCAATGCAGCGGGTGATCTGGAAATATCCAGGTATAGAGTAAGTGCCAACGACGCCAATGTTGCCGATCCGGCTTCAAGAGTAATCGTCATCACCATTCCACATCCTGTTTACAACAACCACAATGGCGGTGAGCTGCATTTTGGCAAGGATGGCTTTCTCTATCTGTCTACTGGAGATGGTGGCAGTGGTGGCGACCCCAATGCCAATGGCCAAAACACCAATGCATTGTTGGGGAAAATTTTGCGCTTCAATGTCAATACCTCGCTGACTCCCCCTTATTACACCGTTCCAACCGGAAATCCTTTTGGCAATGAGGTATTCGTTCTGGGCTTGCGCAACCCCTATCGCTGGAGTTTTGATCGTCAAACCGGCGACATGTGGATCGGCGATGTGGGCCAGGATGCCTGGGAAGAAATCAATTTCCGCGCCGCCAATGCCCTCAATGGTGCCAATTTTGGCTGGCGTTGCTACGAGGGCAATGTTACTTACAATACCAACAATTGTAGCTCGGCTCCAAGCTATATTTTCCCGGTTCATGCCTATAGAACACAAGACCCTGCGGCCAGCATCACGGGAGGCGTAGTATACCGGGGCAAAGAATTTCCTACGCTGCAAGGCTGTTACATCTCTGCCGATTTCTTTTCTGGCATTTTTTACAAAATCATCCCCAATGGTTCCGGCGGCTGGACAGTGGGCACCCAAACCCTCTCTCCTACAGGAATAGTTGATTTTGGAGAAACCGAAAATGGCGAGGTGTACGCGGTTTCCAATACCCGCAACGGGGTGTACCGCATTACTCCGGTAGGAACCACTCCAACCAATTCCATACAGGAAGGCAAGGCCCTGGCCAGTATTTATCCTTCTCTGATCAGCGACGGCAAGGTGCAAGTTGAACTGCACCAGCTTTCCTCATACCAATACTTTGAATTGATCGACCTGGGTGGGCGCGTGGTTTTCAAAACCGATTTGTCCAAACAAATAGGCTCGCGTACCATCTCGCTGACCCCAAATCTGGCAACGGGTGTGTATGTGGCGAAGGTAAGCAGTGGATTGGGGGTGAGCGTTCAGAAGGTGTATATTCAGTAATCATGTGATTGACCAACTCACATTACGCAGTAAACGCTGTATTTGGGTCTTTTCAAACAAAAGTTTCTACGAATGAGCTGAGTAGTTGAACCGCTATTTTCCGCATTGCTATAACTATTTCAGGTTAGGCGAATATTTTGATACTGCGTAAAATTGATATCAACAACTTAGGCTTTACAACCTTCTTTGACACTCTCGTATCCTTAGTGAAATCGACAACGATGACCGTTTTAAAGTTTCTAAGTACCCTGAGCCTGATTTTTTTGACGACCTGTTCTTCCAAGGACGAAATCCAAAAGGAAAATAAATTACAATTACAATTCAAACAATACTCGACGTTTGTAAATGATACCTTCTATATTGATGTTCAGCTTCCTCAGGGTTATTATGACCACCCAAAACGGAAATATCCGACTTTGTTTTTCATTGATGGTAATTTTTTCTTTCCTATGATGTCCGCGATCATCGATCAGTATGAAACCGCTGGACTCATGGTACCTGCGATTGTAGTAGGGATAGGGTACAAATCTCTCAAAACAATGGACTCTTTGCGGGTTAGAGACTACCTGTATCCTCAAGCTTTACCCTCAGACGAATTAGAAGCTAGTGGCGGTGCGCAAAATTTCTACAATTACCTAACCCAGGAGTTGATCCCTGAAATCGATAAAAATTACCGCAATGAACAAAACAATCGCTCCCTGCTGGGACATTCGTTCGGTGGGTATTTTGTATTGTACAGTATGTTGAAACAACTTGGCCAACCCACCGAGGTTTTTAAGCATTTTATCTCGGCTAGCCCTACGCTGTGGTACCACAATTTTTATTTGAATCAAATTCCAGCACAACTCGCCAAATATCACCCGTCTAACCTAACCTTATTGATGAGTGTAGGAGGAAAAGAAGATTCCACCTGGTCTGTTAAACCCTTACAAAATCTGGAAATAGCCATACAAAATCAGCGCATCAAGGGACTGGAATTCAGTAGCCGGGTGTACAACCATTTGGATCATATGGATGTAGCCATTCCAACTTTTACGCAAGGGCTTAGGGCATGGATGAAAACACAAGAGGATTAAGCGCCTTGTGTTTTTGAAGTTTATGCGTTAACAACCTATCATCACTGGCACGGGTGCGTTAACCCTATTATCTTTGCGCTTGGCTATTGAAAAATAAGCGTGACTCAACATTCATATTCATGTCCACACTTAAAATTTACACCTTAATTGCTCTGGCCATCTTGTGCCAATCTCTTTGTGCACAAGACAAAGCAGTTGTGATTCCTTTTAAGCTAACCGCGTACAACAACATCTCTGTACAAGCCATTTTGAACGGAATGGATACCGTCAATTTAATGTTTCACACCGCCGCATCTTCCGTTACCTTGACCGAAGAAGCTACCCGAAAAATCAAAAGCCTTAAGTTTAATTCATCCACAGATGGAATCAAAAGTTGGGGAGGAACGGACAATTCGGCCAGGCTCAGTGAAAACAATGTTCTGCGAATAGGAGATTTGGAGTTTAACAGCGTGTCGATTTGGGAAAACAAATACTCAGGTCAGGAAACCGATGGCAAGTTTGGAATTGACCTATTCAAAGACAAAGTGATTGCATTGAACTTTGATGAAAAGACTCTAACAATTTCTTCTGATTTACCAAAACGCCTCAGGAAATATGAAAGACTGAACCTGAAATTTGAAAATGACCTGATGGTTGTAGAGGCCAATTGCACAATTGATGGTGCTGTTATTGGCAATTGGTTTCTGATTCATTCCGGCTATTCAGGAGGGCTTCTTTTTGACGACGAGTTTGTAAAAGACCATCAAATTGGTAAAAAATTGAAAATAACCGGAGAAAAAGAGTTGAAAGATTCTTACGGCAACGTGCTAAAAACCATGAAGGCCATTTTACCCAGTTTCAAAATAGGTAGAGAAAAACTAACAGATGTCCCGGTTGGCTTTTTTGAAGGTGCACTCGGAAGACAAAAAATGAGCATTATGGGAGGAGATATTTTAAAGCGATTCAACGTGGTTTTTGATGCCAAAAGAGCATTTATTTATTTGAAAAAAAACAAGTTAAAAAAAGAAAAGTATGCAAAAACATAGGCTCCACCAGTTTGGCACAGCCTATGTAGTGGGGCAAAAAGCTATCCATTATTTCTTCGCCGTCTGACTCGGCCGCACTTCAATTTTACTAGGCAAAGTCCGGGGGTTCATCTTGAGCAGATCCACCACCATTTGACCGAGGTCTTCGGGCTGGATTTTCCAGGCATCGGCGGCACTTGGTTCGTGATTGTTGAAATGGGTAGCCACCGAACCTGGCATGATGGTAGAGCACTTAATGCCGGCATCCCGCAAGTCTAGCATGACCGCCTGGGTGAAGCCAACCAGACCAAATTTACTGGCATTGTAGGCAGATGCCGTGGGGAAGAAATTGGTACCCGCCAAGCTGGCGATGCTGATGAAATACCCCTTGGCATTCGTTAGGGCGTCAACCGCTGCTTTGAGGCTATAAAACACCCCGGTCAGGTTGGTATCAATGGTTTCATGCCATTGCGCTGGGGTTAGTTCCGTAATGGGCGCAAAATGCCCCACTCCGGCATTGGCGACGAGCACATCCAGGCGACCAAAGGCTTCCAGGGTTTTGGCTACTGCTTGTTGCTGTGCCTCAAAATCACGTACGTCGGCAGCAATGCCAAGCACCTTACCTGGTCCGATTTTGGAGAGTTCCAGCGCCGTAGCGTCTGCATCTTCCTGGCGGCGGCTGGTGAAGGCCACATTTACGCCTTCTTTCAGCAGGCTGGCGGCGATGCCGTAGCCAATGCCTTTGCTGCCCCCAGTGATGAGGGCGGTCATTTCGTTGAGTTTGTTCATATTGATAAGAACGCTGGAGGAAAAAAATGGTTGAACCTATTCACACACCAAAAATTCAAAGATAGTCATCTTGTGATGTATTCATCCTTAGTGACGAGGCCTGATTAAACCAAAAAAAGCATGAATAAGCCATCTCTATTACATAAAACCGTGTCTTGCCTGGTTGCAGGCTTAACCCTTTCGGCTTTATGGCTGAGTTTAGGAAACAGCGGAACGATTCCTTGGCTGCCGCCTGTGTTCATTTTTTCACTCGTTGGTCTATCAATGATTTCATCTGTGACATATCCTTTCATTTGGCAATACAGAGAAAGTAAAGAACCAACAAATTCAATAAAAACATCAGGGTTTATCTATTCAATCATCCGATACAGCGTAGCTTTTAATTTGTGCAGGTTCGGTTGGATTAAATTATTTGGGTTACAATTTATTGTCCCAGAGTCAATTGCTTCTCAACCTATGAATCAAGTGTCAGGAGAATGGTTGACCTGGTTTTATTTCGGGCATTCATTCACTTTTGGCCTTATAGTAGCAATCATTCAAATCGGAGGGGCTTACCTACTGGTATTTAGAAAGACCGTTTTGTTGGGATCAATAGTACTTTTTTCTTTTATGCTTAATTTGACCTTGATCAATATTTTCTATCAGATGAATTTAGGGGCATTGCTACAATCCATCATCCTGACGTTCGGGGTGCTGTTTCTCATGCTTTTAGATTTCAAAAAACTTGTTGATTTTTTTCTAAAGGCAAAGTCTGGCCTACCGGGCATAAATTGGTCAAATAATTTGACAAAAAACCTTGTTCGATTTTCCGTAATCATTCTACCTTTACTCTATACGATTTACTTAAAATCGCTAATGAAATAGGCAAAATTGCTAAATTTAAGGAGAAGATCATAGTATCATACCAGCACATGCAAAAAAATGTATTCCTGATGCTCAGCATGATTTTTGGCTTCAGTACACTGAGCGCGCAAAAAATACCTTTTGTCCTGGGGCATATTGACACTCTCCATTCTACAATTTTGGGTGAAAACCGGGTATTGAACATCTACCTTCCACCAGGCTATTCGCCCGATTCAGTGGCTACCTATCCGGTCATTTACCTCCTGGACGGGGGTGCCGATGAAGATTTCATCCACATCGCTGGGTTGGTGCAATTTTCGAGTTTTCCCTGGGTGGAGCATTTACCACCATCCATTTTGGTCGGCATCGCCAACGTCAACCGCAGGCGGGATTTTACTTACC
The DNA here is from genome assembly GCF_040403615.1 of Haliscomenobacter sp. Classification (NCBI taxonomy): domain Bacteria; kingdom Pseudomonadati; phylum Bacteroidota; class Saprospiria; order Saprospirales; family Haliscomenobacteraceae; genus Haliscomenobacter; species Haliscomenobacter sp. Next base: position 15,364 of record NZ_JBBAKG010000091.1, read on the forward strand.
CCGCAGTGGCAGGTTATCAATTGCCCGATTTTGCGGCGGCCTATAAAGATACCTACCGCGTAGCTGGCGGCTCCGCAAAGTTTATGGCGTTTATCGAACAGGAATTGCAGCCCTATGTGAATCGGGAGTACAAAACCAATGGCCAGAAGATGCTGATCGGGCAGTCTTTGGCCGGTTTATTTGCCGTTGAAGTATTGCTCAAAAAGCCGCAGCTATTCAACGATTACATCATCATGAGTCCGAGTTTGTGGTGGGACAATGAATCGCTGCTGACTCAAAATCCAGTTGCTCCGCTTCCTGATACGAGTGTGTACCTGGCCGTAGGCAAGGAAGGCAAACGCATGGTGGGTGACGCCAAAAAACTGGCGCATTTGCTCAAACCAGCATACCCAAACGGACAGGTTTTATTTGAATACCTGCTTCGGGAGGATCATGGCACGATACTGCATCCGGCGGTGGGGAACGCATTTAGGTGGTGGTCTCAGAAAAGCTGATGATTTTTCATTTGCAATTTTCCTGTATCTTTGATCAACAAATAGCAACTCGTTCACTATGGCCAAAAGACTTCCGCTTGGAATTCAGGATTTTCGGAAAATTATTGAAAACGATTTCAAATACATCGACAAAACGGAGTACGTCTACAAAATGACGGCCAATCCGGGTGCCTATTTTTTATCTCGTCCGCGCCGTTTTGGAAAGTCAATTACGGTTGCCTTATTGCATGAGTTGTACAGTGGCAGCAAAGAACTGTTTAAAGGCTTATGGATTGAAGACAAATGGGATTGGAGCCGCAAACATCCGGTGATTCGGATTTCTTTTACCAGCATTGGTTTTGTAGAAAGTGGTTTGGCCCTTGCCATGAACGATATGCTGGACTGGAATAAAATCAAGAGTCCGATTGTGATAGTTGGCTACAATGATAACCGACAAAGTGATTACTGACTCAACAGACAAAGTATGAATTGTAAAAATTGCCAAACAGAAGTAAATCTAAACTACTGCCCTGAGTGCGGGCAACCTGTTAGTCTAAACCGGATTAATGGACATTACGTCATTCACGAAATTGTAGAGGTACTAATCTGTGAGAAAGGAATTTTGTATACCATCCGAGAATTATTGACAAGACCAGGAGAAAATATTAGACATTTTTTGACTGAAAACAGAAGCCGACTTGTTAAGCCAATTATTTTCATTCTTGTTACATCACTACTTTATACACTTGTAAATCACTTTTTTCATATCGAGGAGGGTTATGTGCAATTTGACTTAGGTACAAAATCATCAATTGGTATTATTTTTAAATGGATTCAACACGATTATGGTTATGCAAATATTATTATGGGTATATTTATTGCCATTTGGATAAAAATATTTTTCAGAAAATATGATTATAATTTTTATGAAATTCTAATTCTACTTTGTTTTGTTATGGGGATAGCTATGCTAATTTTTACTTTTTTTGCACTATTTCAAGGTTTGACAAAAATTAACTTAATGCAAATTGCAGGTTTTTTAGGGGTAGCATATTGCACTTGGGCTATTGGACAATTTTTTGACAAAAAAAAGCCTGTAAACTTTGTCAAAGCATTTGCTTCTTACATGTTAGGGTTAATAACATTTACGTTAACAGCAATTCTTTTAGGAACATTAATTGACTTGATGATAAAACATTAAAAAAACGCAAAAATCCAAATTTAATGGCTTTACGCAAAGCAGGTAATCTGGACAGCATTGCAGGCAATGCTTATGTCATGAATGAAAAGGGAGGAATGTTAGTTGTAGTAGTACTATTGTTATAACCAAGCTAAAAAAAACTTGCACCCAATTGAAATTTTGAATATCATTACAAATAATTAGTAATTAAATAAAAAAATATGAAAATGTTGAAATATTTAATTTTACTGGTTTCTTTCTTCAACTTGACAAGCTGTGACAAGCAAGACAATAAAATAACTATTAATCCGGTTGTAGAAACATATATTAAATTATTAAAATCAAATCAATATGATTCCTTAAATCTTCCATCATTAACCTACAAAGACATTCCCGCCTTACTTCAATATAGGAATGAACCCCATTGTTTTGTGTGATTTGTCACCAAAAGTGTACCACCAATAATCACCAAAAGTGCACCACTATAAATTGTTAAATTCTCTGTTGCAAAACCAGAGTAACAATGTATAGTACAGTACCAATTTTTCCGAATGGATTGTTGTGAATTATGGAAGATATTGCAGCGGAAAAAGCTCAGATTTACTCAAAACACAATCCAACACCATGAAACTCGAACACCGCAGCCAAAAAGTAGCCTCCCTCCCCCACTTCTTCTACCGGGTTGGCCGCTATGGGTTATATGCCTTTGCGCTGATTGTACTTTCACTGGGCATTGGTGTTATTGGCTACCACATCATTGGACAGATCAGTTGGTTGGACAGTTTTTACATGTCCTCCATGATCCTCACCGGAATGGGGCCAGTAGCCGAGATGCCCATGCAATCTACCGCAGCAAAACTCTTTTCTTCCTTTTATGCCCTTTACAGCGGGGTGGTATTCCTAAGCACTTCCGCCGTTTTTTTTGCGCCCATTATCCACCGGGTATTGCATATTTTGCAGGTGGAAGACGATGTTTAAGCTATCAGCCTTCAGCGGTCAGCTATCAGCCTTCAGCAGGTTGTTCTCTGGATTGTAGAGATTCAGCTTTCAGCTAACGCAAAACCTGCTGATTGCTGAAAGCTGATTGCTAAAAGCTGATAGCTGACGGCTAAAAGCTAAAGAAGTACGTCATTCACAGGGCTCAATTTTTCAGGCAAATTGCCCTCTGCCAATAACTCTTTGATGTCAATTTCAATATTGCGGCAAATGGCAGCGATCGGGATGTCGTTGACTGCATTGTCAAAAGGATTTTCTGAAAATTCGCCGATCTGCTCCATCGTGAAAAACACCCAGGAAATCAGCATCGAAAACGGGATGGTCAACCAAGCGCCCCAATCGGCCAGCGCACTCAAATCCTTGAGCAAACCAAAAGGCAAAAGGTAGATAAACAGCACCACAAACACCCGGCTGAAAATGCTGTATTGTCGAAACAGCGGCGTGCTTTTGAGTCGCTCGCAGCCCCCTTGCAGGTTGAACAGCTCGTTGATGTGCTTCATCAGGTCGCTGTGTTCGTATTCATCGAGGTGTTTTTCGCGTTTCAAACGGGTCAAATCCAACATTTGCAATTTCAGGATGCCCGATGCCACGTTGTTTTTGACCCGCAGCGTTTCGTAGTAATCGCCTTTGCCATTTGCCTCCAGAATTTGTTTCAAACCTTGATCAAACTCCTGCAATTCTTCGCGTTCGCCCCGAAAACTCTGGTGCAGGTTTTCTCTGCTGGTTGCCCAGGGAATGGTTTTGCGCAACTGCAAACGCAGGATATTCAGGTAAGCAATGTGCCGATAAAGGAGTTCCTTCACCACAACCTTATCTTCAACCAAGGCAATCAATTGCGCGGCAAAGTTACGGCTGGTATTGGTCAACCCACCCCAAAGCTTGCGTGCTTCCCAGAGGCGGTCATAAGCCTGGTTGTTTTTGAAACCGATGAAAAAGGCTACCGCTGTACCAATGGTTCCTATGGGTAAAAATGGTATGCCGACAAACTTAAAACCAAAAACCTTGTACAATACCGCTGCCACGGTACTGATAATCAGGGTTCTGAACAGGTTTTTGCGGGCAAAATGCCACAAGAGATTGAAAGTGAATACTTTTCCGGTGTACATGTCTATCGCTTTTCGGGTACAAGATGATTAGGAACGATGAAGAAATAAATGACACCTTTAAACGCAGCTATTTTGTGCTTAGTCGACTATCTTTTGAGGCGAATAGCAAGCCTATTTAACGAAAAAGATAGAATGAATAAGCATAAAAGAGCAAAGTGAAAAGGTGGTAGTTATTTCTTCATCGTTCCTTATGTTTGGCAAAATAGAAAATGCTTGTTACATTCAAGTCAGGAAAAAACAATCCAATGCGGAATCAGTATAAAAAAACGACACAGGCAATTGCGGTTGCCTCTCTTTTGCTTTTGGGCAACCGGAGCTTCGGACAAACCTTGAGCAAAGAGCAAATGATCCAGCGCGCTACTGCCCTGGAGCTCAAAACCGAATACAAAGTCCCTCCAGGCGACGCCCTCGCGCACCACACCTCCGGCTACGCCAAGGTCATTTGCTCGGCGGTATTCATTACAGGACTACAGCCCGATTTTGCGGCAGAAAACATTGGCTACTTCTCCAGCCCATACGCCGAACGTGCCAAAGTAAGCAAACCAGTGGTGGATTACGTCAACAAATCTGTCTCCATCCAGCTTCCCAACGGGATGAAACGCACTGCTATTTACGTTGGTGATCAGGGTTGCGTTTGTCTGCCACTCGGGGTTGACACCTTATTTTATAAACCCAGCAAAGTGCCCCGCAACTTGCCCGACGCCGCCTCCACACCCTGGCCAATGGGCGATTTGCTGACTCAAAAGTCTTTACCCGCCGAAATCAATTCCGCCAAAATAGCTCAAGCAGTAGAAGCTGCATTTGAGCCCGCCGAAGCCCAAACCACCGCTTTTGTGGTGACTTACAAAGGCCAGATTATCGCCGAACGCTACGGCCCGGGCATCAACAAGGATACGCCGTTGGAAAGCTGGTCGATGGGCAAAAGCCTGACCGCAACGCTCTTGGGTACGCTCATCAAAAGAGGCGTGTACAAACTGAATCAGGCCGCCCCCATCCCCGAATGGCAAAGCAAAGGTGATCCACGCGGCAAAATCAAAATCATGGACATCCTGCACATGTCCAGCGGACTGCGTTGCCGGGCGCCCCAGGATCCCGATTACAACCCGGCCCTGGGTTATCCCGATCACTTGTATTTGTACACCGGAGGGGTCAATTCCTTTCAATACGCGGCCAACTTGCCCCAACAATGGTTGCCCAACACGGTAGGCCGCTACCGCAACTGCGATCCGGTGCTGGCCAATTACCTGGTACGCCTTGGGGTTGAAAAGTTGGGCGAAGTGTACCCTACCTACCCGCAAAAGGCCTTGTTTGACAAAATTGGTGTACGTACCATGATCATGGAAACAGATCCTTTTGGCAATTTTTTGACCCAGGGTTATGAGTTCGCTTCTGGCAGAGATTGGGCGCGACTCGGCAATTTGTACCTGCAAGATGGCGTCTGGAACGGCGAGCGGATTTTGCCCAAAGGCTTCGCCAAATTTGTCAGTACCCTCGCGCCAGCCTGGGTGGCCGAAGGACGACCCATTTACGGTGGTTTTTTCTGGATCAACGGCGATGGCGCTCGCCCCATTCCCAAAGAAGCCTACATGATGCTGGGCGCAGGCGGTCAGTCCACCACCATCATTCCTTCTCATGACCTGGTAATCGTGCGCCTCGGCAATTACAAAGGAGCCAGCGCCGGAGACAAGGCCCTGAACAATGCCTACCGCTTGCTGATGGAGGCCGTACCGGGTAAATAAATCCCATTAGTAACGGTAATTGCTCGAAACATTGCTCTAACCCAAAATATTCACAGCAATGCGAAAAAGGCCTTATTGAAATCCCGATTTTACATCAAGGCAAAAAGTAACAAATATTCAAAATAACTTACTTATACTCAATGAAAACCAACATTCTCTTTCTATTGATTACCTGCGCATTGTGCACTCAAATCAATGCGCAAACCACCGTCACCAAACGCCCCATTGGCCCCAATGACGTATTCCGCCTCGCCAACCTCAGCAGCCCCAAGGTTTCGCCCGACGGCGCCTGGGTAGCCTACGTTTTATCCACCGTAGACAGCACCAAAAACAAGCGCAATTCCGATCTCTGGATGACCAGTTGGGATGGTACCCAAAGCATTCAACTCACCAGCAGTCCGGATGGCGAATCGCAACCCCGCTGGAGCCCCGATGGCAAATACCTGTCGTTTGTATCAGCACGTCAGGGCGCTACCTCCGCCCAGATCTGGCTCATGGATCGGCGAGGTGGCGAAGGCAAACAACTGACTACGCTGAAAGCAGACCTGCAAGATTATGTATGGTCGCCTGACGGCAAAAAAATTGCCCTGGTCATCCAGTCTACCGACAGCACCGGGATTCCCAAATCCAAACAGCAGCAGCCTTATGTGCTGGATCGTTACCATTTCAAGCAGGACATAGAAGGTTATTTGCAAAAAAAGCGCTCGCATTTGTACGTTTTTGATGTAAGCACCAAAAAACTGGATACCCTTACGCAAGGCGACTTTGAGGAAAGTGATCCGGCCTGGTCGCCCGATGGCAAATACCTGGCTTTTGTGAGCAACCGCACGCCCGAGCCCGACAAAAACGAAAATTCCGACCTCTGGGTTATGGAAGCCAAGCCCAAAGCGGCAATCAAGCAACTGACCACCTGGACGGGCAGCGAATCATCGCCTATCTGGAGTCCTGATGGTAGCCAAATCGCCTATTTGCGCTCAAGTTCACCAACTTATACCATTTACGACCACAGCATCTTGTCCGTAGTTTCGAAAGATGGTGGAGAGCCGATACTCTTATCCAGTGCCTTGGATCGCCCAGTGAGCACACCCCGCTGGACCAAAGACGGTCAATCCATTGCCGTTTTGGTGAGCGACGACCGCCAGCGGTACGTAGCGCAATACCAGGTAAAAACAAAAGCGCTGAGCAAGGTAGTCAGCGGCAACCGCAGCTTTAATGCCCTTGAAGCCCATCCCAATGGCACTTGGGTCAGTCTGGTGAGTGAGCCGCAATTGCCCGCCGAAGTTTTCGCCATTGAAAACGGCAGCACCCGCCGCCTGACCAAACATCAGGACGAGTTTTTGGCACCGCTGATTTTGGCCTCCGTGGAGGGTTTTGTTTCCACCAGCAAAGACGGCACTAAAGTATCCAGCTTGTTGTTCAAACCTTCCAAAGCAGTAGCTGGTCAAAAACTGCCCACCATTCTCTTCATCCACGGTGGCCCAACAGCGCAGGACGAATGGGGCTTTGACCTAAGCCGTCAAATCCTGGCCCAGGCTGGCTATGCCGTGGCAGGCATCAACTACCGCGGCAGCAATGGCCGAGGGCTCGCTTTTTGCAACGCTATCTCTGCCGATTGGGGCAACAAGGAAGTGATCGACATCCTGGGCGCAGCGGATTACCTGGTGCAAGCCGGAATTGCTGACCCCAACAAAATGGGCATTGGTGGCTGGAGCTACGGGGGCATTCTGACCAATTACACCATCGCTTCGGATACGCGGTTCAAAGCAGCTGCCAGCGGCGCGGGTTCTGCGCAGGTTATGGCTTTGTATGGCGTAGACCAGTATATTTTGCAATACGAAAATGAATTGGGTGCGCCCTGGAAAAATGTAGACAAGTACCTGAAGCTCTCCTACCCTTTCCTGCAAATGGACAAGATCAAAACACCAACGTTGTTTTTGGTGGGCGAAAAAGACTTCAACGTGCCCTCGATAGGCAGCGAGCAAATGTACCAGGGCTTGCGTAGCCTGGGCGTACCGACTCAACTGATCATTTATCCAGGGCAATTCCACGGCATCACCGTACCGAGTTTTCAGAAGGATCGCTTTGAGCGGTATATTGGGTGGTTTGATCAATATTTGAAGAAATAGGGGATGCTAGTTTAATTTAAGCCTCATAACGCAAGCAGCTTCGCTGTTTTTTTTCTACCACCTAAGGCACTTTAGGTACCTAAGGCTCACTTAAGAATTACATTTAGTATTTCTAAGGTGAATCTTAGGTGTCTCAGGTCTTTCGATTAATCAAAGATTTAAATATTGACTCATAGCACTCATTTTAACTTAAGAGTAAGCAAAATCCAGACAACCAATGAAAAAAATTATCCACTTCGCATTATTTTTCATCCTGTGCTTGAATTTCAGCACACTGTTTTCTCAAAACATCCAATGCAAATTGCAGGGCAAAATTATCGGACGAGATTCAAAGTACCT
>NZ_JBBAKG010000092.1:0-23209 GCF_040403615.1 Haliscomenobacter sp.
TACCTTATTTTTGGTGTTATTGAAGCCTTAGCCTGACGGCCATGGTCTGTAGACGCGGAAATAACGGGTGCAGGTCATGAGACCATGCACCAGCGTTGTGCCTTGGGTTTTAGTGGGGAAGACTTGGACTAGCGGGTATTTCAAAAAAATGAGCAATGAAAATTTAAATACATTGCAAGACCAAAAAACGTTTTTTCTCACTTCTTTTTTGGACAGCTCGAAAATAAAAAATATTTTTGTTAACCTTTTTCGTTAATTATATTTATCTTTATAGTGGAAATAAGTTACAAAAGCCGAAAACTTGAAAAGCAACTAACCGACCCCAAAGAGATGTCAAAATCCTTTGGACAGTGGGCTGTTAAAATAAAAATGAGGCTTAAAAACTTAAAAGATGCAGACAATTTGGCGATTATGCGAACCATTCCGGCTGCAAGATGCCACGAACTGACGGGAGACCGCAAAGGTGAATTGGCAGTTGATGTTTCAGGAAACTACCGAATGATTTTTGAGCCAAACCACGAGCCGATACCACAAAAAGAGGATGGCGGGTTAAACTGGGAGGAGGTCACCAGTATTCAGATTAACGAAATTGAAGACTACCATTAAAACCAACACCATTCATACAAACGACATGGCCACGACGCTCGAAATAGCAAAATCTTTACTCTCCCCTCCGGGTGACACGATCCAGGAGCACATCGATTTTATTGGCATGAGCCAAGCTGAACTTGCCGAAAGAATGGGCAGACCCAAAGAAAAAATCAACGACATCATCAAAGGAAGAGAGCCAATCACTACGGCAACCGCTTTTCAATTGGAGAAAGTTTTGGGCATTCCGGCAAGCTTTTGGCTCAACAGCGAAAAATCATACCGCAAAGAACTTTACGAACTCCAACAGCAGGAAGAACTGGAGAAAGAAAAGGACTGGTTGGCTGCATTTCCGGTAAATGAAATGCGAAAATTTGGTTGGCTGCCGGATACCAAAGAGAAACACGTCTTGGTGGACAGCCTACTAAAATTCTTTTGCGTGGCTTCAACCAAGGAATGGGAACGCATTTATTTGGACGAAGAAGTTTCGGTAGCATTCAGGGTTTCATTGGCTCATACCCAAAGCCCCCATGCGATATCCGCATGGTTGCGCAGGGGAGAAATTCAAGCCAAGGAAATTGCCACTGCAGCATTTGATAAGAAGAAGTTCAAAGAAGCATTGGCAGCAATCAAGGAACTGGCTTTTATCATGCCGGATAATTTTGCACAACAACTACAAAATATTTGTGCCAAATGTGGTGTGGCGCTTGTTTTTACTCAAAGCCTGCCTAAAGCACCCATTTGTGGAGCTACCCGTTGGTTTCACAACAAACCAATCATCCAATTATCGGGCAGGTATAGAACCAACGACCATTTTTGGTTTACTTTTTTCCACGAAGCAGCACACCTCATTTTGCACGGCAAAAAGGATATTTTCTTAGAAAACGTGCAAGGGACAGAAATAGACCAGGAGAAGGAAGAAGAAGCCAATGCTTTTGCCGCCAAAATACTGTTAACTGAAAACGAATTGCAGCAAATCATTGATGTCGCGCCATTGACCGAAGAGATGATTTATACATTTGCTGAAAAGTTCAGAACGCCTGCGGGCGTTATCGTTGGAAGGCTGCAACATTTGAAACTTATCCCCTTCTCTTTCGGCAATGCTTGCCGCCAAAAAATTGATTTGTTTAACGAAGCATTACAGCAATAGATGCCAACACTACACTGGATAGGAAAAGATAAAGTGATCAATCATCACCTGGATGTTCCCTTCAAAGTATTGGAACACGCCTACGGCTTTGACAACGGAACACAAACCGAAGAAGAAACCAACAGCGGAAATAAAATCATCCATGGCGACAACCTGGAAGCTCTTAAAGCTCTTTTGCCTGAATATGAAGGGAGAGTAAATTGTATCTACATTGACCCCCCATATAATACTGGTGAAGAGAAGTGGATTTATAATGATAATGTGAATCATCCAAAATTAAAAAAATGGCTTGGAGAAGTTGTTGGAAAGGAAGAAGATGATCTAACAAGACACGATAAATGGCTTTGTATGCTTTATCCAAGAATTAAGTTATTACATAAACTGCTTCACCCCAAAGGTGTAATGTTCATTTCAATTGACGATAATGAAAATTCAAGCCTGAAGCAAATATGTAATGAAATTTTTGGGTCTAATAAATTTATTGCAACCAATGTTTGGCAAAAAAGATACTCAAGAGAGAACAGAGAAGCTATTGGAGATGTCCATGAGTACATTTATGTTTTTTCAAAAGATCCAAAAGCATTTAAGGAATATCGGAATCTCATCCCTGCGAATGAAAAACAGTTAAAAGTCTATCGGAACCCAAACAATGACCCAAAAGGAAGATGGAGGCCGATTCCAATGACAGCACAAGCAGGACATGCAACGAAGGAACAATTTTATCCAATAACAACCCCCACTGGAGTTGTCCACTATCCGCCTGATGGGAGATGTTGGGGTATTGCACAAGCAACTTACAAGAAACTACTTGAAGAAGGGCGAATTTATTTCGGTCTTAATGGCGACTCACAACCTAATATAATAAGATACTTAACAGAAGTAGAAGGTTTTGTACCATGGACATGGTGGAATCATGAGGAAGTTGGCAATACTGATGAGGCTAAAAAAGAGATTTATAATATCTTAGGTAAAAAGGTAGAATTTGGAACCCCAAAGCCTGTTAGATTGATAGAAAGAATTTTAAGAATAGCGACAAAACCTGGCGATATTATACTTGATAGTTTTGCCGGGACAGGTACTACTGCACACGCGGTTTTAAATCTCAATATGGAAGATAACGGAGAAAGAAAATTTATTGTTATAGAAATGGAAAACTATTGCGAAGAAATCACAGCTAAGCGTGTGAAACAAGCAATAAATGGATTCACATATTTAGGCGCAACAAAAGAAGTGCTTTACTCTAAAAAGTTGTCCTTACAAAACATCAGGAATGGCTCTGATATCTATGATGAAATACAAACCTTGAAGGACACTAATGCCAATGGGCATGATGAATTAAAAGTAATTATTGAGGAGGGTAACATCAATCTATATGGTATTAATAAAAAGAGTGTCAATATTGAGCCAATAGGGGGCAGCTTTGATTATTATGAGTTAGGTCAACCCATCTTTTTAGATGATGGCAACCTAAACGAATTGGTCGGAGTTGAAAAAATTCGCCAATACGTTTTTTACACCGAAACCAAAACACCCCTAACCGCAGCCAAACACCAAGACAATCAACATTTCTTGGGCAAGCACAATGATACAGCGTATTACTTCCACTATGAGCAAGACGAAGTAACTACTTTAGACCATGCTTTTTTAGCCACCATGAAAACCAAGGCCGAGCAGTACGTCATCTATGCCGACAACTGTTTGCTCACCAAGGATTTCATGACCAAGCACCAGATCATTTTCAAAAAAATACCCCGGGACATAACCAGATTTTAAGCGATGGAATTAAAACCATATCAACAACAAGTCATCAACGACCTCGCACTGTTTTTGGAACACATCCAGGAAACCAAAGACGTGAAAGATGCTTTTTATAATTTTTGGGCAAAGCACCCAAAAACGCCACTTTTTCCATTTGCTGGCACAGCCATAGAACCCTACAAAAACAATGTGCCACGAGTGCCGCACATTTGTGTAAAAGTACCAACTGCAGGTGGTAAAACCTTTATCGCTTGCAATGCCATTAAAACCATTTTTGACGCATTTGCTTACGACAAGCCCAAAGCGGTGGTTTGGTTGGTTCCGTCCATTACCATTTTAGACCAAACCATAAAAAACCTGAAAGATACCAGTCACCCTTACCGCCAAAAAATCAATGCTCATTTTGGCAATAAAGTAGAAGTATTTGACAAAGCAGAACTGTTGCAGGGAAGCGGATTTAACGCCACTTCGGTTAGGGAACAGCTGAACATTTTTGTATTGAGTTTTGACAGCATCCGCACCGCCAACAAAGAAGGCAGAAAAGTATTTGAGCAAAACGGCTCATTGCAGTCTTTTGAAGGCTTGTTGGGCAAAGACGAAGAAATATCTTTGATGAAAGTGATGCAATACTTAAACCCGATGATCGTGGTGGATGAAAGCCACAATGCCGAAACGGATTTAAGTGTGGACATGCTCACCGCATTCAACCCCTGTTTTATTCTTGACCTTACCGCCACTCCGAGAAAAAACAGCAACATCATCAGTTTTATTGATGCTTTGGAGTTGAAAAGGGAAAACATGGTGAAACTGCCGGTTATTGTTTACAACCATCAGGACAAAACTGAAGTCATCAATTCCAGTTTGCAACTCCAAAAGCAACTAGAACGGCAAGCCATTGCGGAAGAAAAGAAAGGCGGAAAGTACATTCGTCCGATTGTGTTGTTTCAGGCACAACCCAAAAACGGCAAAGACTTTTTGAACGCAGAAGAAGAAAAATCAAACGTTCAGAAATTGAAAGAAAAACTCATTGAATTGAAAATCCCAGCCGAACAAATCAAAATCAAAACGGCAAACATCAATGAAATAAAAGGTATGGATTTAATGAGCAAAGACTGTGAAGTCCGCTACATCATCACCATCAACGCATTGAAAGAAGGCTGGGACTGCCCATTTGCTTACATCTTGGCATCATTGGCAGACAAGAGTTCGGCAGTTGACGTGGAGCAAATTCTAGGCAGAGTTTTACGCCAACCTTATGTGATGAAACATAACTTTCCCTTACTCAATTTGAGTTATGTTTTAACGGCGTCCTCCAAATTCCTCGACACTTTAGACAACATTGTAAAAGGTTTGAACAAGGCTGGTTTCAGCGACAGGGATTATAAACTGGCTGACCCTGCCATGTTGGAAGCAGTCAAGAAGCAAGACCCATTGCTACAATTGACTATTTTCCCAGCAACTGAAACGCTGGCGGAAGATATTACTTCGGATATTGATACAACCCGAATTTCAATCCCTTCTGAAACAGAATTGCCAAACACAACTGTTTCAGCAATTGAACAAACCGCCATTGAACAAATTGAAATCTTTGAAAAAGCAGTTGCTGAAATGGCCGCCACGAATACAACGGCATTGCCCAACGAAATACAAAAACTTGTGAAAACATACAGCATTAAAGACATTTTCAGAGAACAGGCAGAACAAATCAATTTACCACAGTTTTATTTAAAAGTTCCTGCCAACGACTTGTTCGGAGAGAAAGAAGAATTGCCCTTGGAAAAGGAAAATCTGTTAGAAGGTTTTGCCTTGAGCAAGGCAGATACCAACATTGCTTTTGACAATATAACCGCTGAACTCTACAAAGTTGATTTGGACGAAACCAAAAAAGAACACACGCCAACATTTGTAAGGCTTGACGGAGAAGTGAAAGAAAGGGTCATGACTTATATTCTTGATCCATCACGAAAAGACAGCAGAGTAAAGAATTTTACAAAACGCTTGATGGACTTAATCGGCAATATGTTCCCGATCCCAGACAAGGAGATAGAGAAATACATCAACCGAATTTTAGAAGATTTTAAAGACGAGCAGTTCAGCGATTTGTCAGCTAACGAATACACTTACAAAGACAAAATCAAGTTTAAGATTATCTCGCTTTCAGAACAGTTTGCCGAGAAGAAATTCAAAGACTTTTTAGATACCGACAAAGTGTTTATCAAACCTTCTTTCACTTTACCAAAAAGCATTTCCCCAGGCGACACAGCTAAGGACATAACAAAATCGCTTTACGAGAAAGAAGGCAGCATGAACGGCTTTGAAGAACGTGTAATCAATGAAATTGGTAACATGACTAACATTGCCTTCTGGACGCGGAACCTTGAACGAAAAGGATTTAGAATAAACGGCTTTGTAAACCATTATCCCGATTTCATCATTCAGACAAAAAGTGGAAAGACCATTGTGTTAGAAACAAAAGGCGACCATTTGGACGCAGAACAAAAAATCAGACTTGGCCGACTTTGGGCGGGTAAAGCAGGAAACCAATTCCGTTACTTTATGGTTTACGACCGACGGGTAGTAGAAGGAGCATATAAACTGGAAGATTTTATACACATCATTAAAGAAATATAGCCTATGAATTTAAAAGTACAAGAAATGCTGGTTTGGCATGATACCCCCCAGCTATTTACGGCAAAAGATAAAATCGGTGGGCTTTATGTCTGTCTTGCCGTTGACGACAAGGACGGGCAACCCCAATTTTTTGCCGTTGCGATATCGACCAATCGCTTGCAAGAATTAAAAACAGGTAAAATTGATTTGTATACGGTTTTTGCATCGCCCGAATTAGAAACCTGGTTTCTGGTAAATGATTTTGAAAGCGACACATTGACCATTGAACCCTTTTCTGAAGAAATACCTGAATCCTGGCTGCCTATTCCAGGTGAATATTTACCACAAGCGGCTCTTTTAAGTCCTGAAACCTTTGCAGTGGTAAAAGTAGGGGCAGTAGCTAAAGAAGCAGGGATGAATCCAACCCTTTTGAGACAATACCTGTTTGGTGCCAAACGCCCCTCGCGGGAACAGGCTTTGCGTGTTCAAAATGCGCTCCGCTAGTCCAAGTCTTCCCCATTAACTGCTCATCATCTTGAAATTTGCGAATCAACTAATTAAAATTCCTAATAAATCCGCCTTCCATCAAAAGCTTACGTTCCAAAATTCGCTCCACTTCATTGAACTTAAAAATTTTGATGGTTGCCTCTCCGATGATTGTCTGGTGATGAATCATGCTATCTGAATCGCAGCACGTATTTTAACCAAGCGGAAAATATGCTCCAACATAAAATAATGTTCCAACTCGGATGCCTCTTCAGCATTAAGCGTCTGCTCCTTTTTTTTCCATACCAGGTCATCAAAACGATGTTGTGTCGCTTCTGAAGGCCGATATGCCAATATTTGCACAGGAGCAGATTGTGCTAAAAAAGTGGCCACCTCATCGTATATCTTGATGTTTTCCATCTTTACGGATGCATTTTTAGATTCAACTTTTCAAAGTTAGGTCATTTTTTTGATTTATTCAACGTCATCTAACAAATTGCTAAAGAAAGGTTTTAACAAAACAAATCTATTGGTTGGTTTGCCGTTTAGTTGGTTGAGTATCGTTCTACTGCCAAAGGGCCAATACCCGCTATTCCAAGTCTTCCCACTAATCCCGGTTTCCTCTAGGCTTCCTTCCATGTTTGGCCTCATAATCAGCAATGTACTCGTCCTCTAATTGCCTAGCCTTTCCTCTGCCTTGAATTCCCGTTACCAATATTCTGGCAAAAAAGCGGACGCAATTCGCAACAGCATTGTAGAGTTTGAGTTGTTGGCGGATTCTTTTTGAATACCCATCTTTGCCAATTGGATAACCACAAATGCCATACTTAAAAACATCATTGTTTTCTTCAGCATCCAGGATTTCATAAAGATGATGCACCCTTTGGTTTTTAAGGGCATTTCCGTGTTTCCGTTTCACTAGTATTTATTCTTTTCCCCAAGCTTCTCGGTTCTTATAAGTTTCGTAATTGTACTTCGGCAGGGAATCCATCTCCTCACCGGTTTTTTGTTCATAAGCATTCTCAGCCAAGTACAACAGCCCTTCAAAGGTGTACTCAATTGGCATTTTTTCAGGATGCTGCAATACATTTTCAAAAGTCTCTTTCCCATCTGCCACCACTGCGCAGCGCACATACAAGAAGTCATCCACCGACAAATGGCCATCCTGCTCCATCAGGGTAGCGGCAAAAGCCTGGCCATCCAATTGCCAAAGCTTATAGGCTAACATATCTTGAAATTGTTGGATTTTCTCGGCGGAAAGGGTGGCAAGATGATCTTGAGCAGGCTTTAAAATATCTTCCTCCGCATCCTGAGCCCAATCAAACGCATCAATGACAGCCCAAAATTCGGTTTCAGTCAATGGTTCTTCTTCATTGCTATCACCCAGTATGCGCAGTTCTACCATAGATGAACCGTACATAGCCTTCCACTGCCGCAAAAGCTTTTCATCTATATCGTTCATATTCACACGCAAAACTGTGGTCATTGTTAAAAATTTGTCAGGCAAATTAAACAAGTTTTAGGGGAAAAACAAACGGCGCCTGACAAAATCAGGGCAAGCGCATTTAATCCCTCTATTTTCAACACTCAGCGAAAAAAAATCGATCTTGGTCGGGTAAAGCCTTTTTGCCTGTAACTTCCTTTTGGCCCTTGCTCGTCTTTTCGACATCAATCACCGAAAACAATGTTGTTATGAGCAAGCCGACAAAAACGTTTTTTCTCTCCTTACTTTTCTTGTTGGGCACTATTCAAATGTTGAGTGCCCAGACGCTCCTAAAAGGCCGCGTATTGGATGAACAGCAAAAACCGCAGCCCTACGCCAATGTACTGCTGCTGAAGGCGCAGGATTCTTCCCTGGTCAAAGGTGCAGTCACCGACGATGCTGGCCTTTTTGCCTTTGAAGCCATTGCTGAAGGGCAATACCTGATTTCTGGAAGTATGATCGGGTATGCGCCCCATTTTTCTCCAAGCATCCAAATCAAAGCCGGGCAGCCAGATTATCAATTTGGAGACATCCTGATGCAACCCGCCTCGGTAAAATTGGGCGAAGTGACCATAAAAGGCCAAAAGCCCTTCATCGAATTGCAGCAGGATAAAATGATCGTCAATGTAGACGCCAGCCCGGTTGCAGCCGGCAACAATGCCCTGGAACTGCTGGCCAAAAGCCCCGGAGTGATGGTTGATCACAACAGCACCATCACCCTCAAAGGTCGTTCCGGCGTCATGGTGATGATCAATGGCAAACAAACCTACATGTCGGCCGAAGAGGTGACCCGCCTCCTCGAAAACACCCCCGCCACCAGCATTGAAGCCATCGAAATCATCAGCAATCCTTCCGCTAAATACGACGCTGCGGGAACTTCCGGCATCATCAACATCCGGATGAAAAAGGAAAAGGGCCTGGGTACCAACGGCAACCTGACCCTTGGCGCTGGTTATGGGGAAAACCCACGGGGTAGCGCTGAACTGCGCATGAACAACCGCAGCAAAAAAGTCAATGTTTTTGGCTCTTACGGCAATTTTTACAACAAACGTTTCCAAAACATCGACATCTCCCGCCGCATTCCCTTCGAAAACACCTTTACCGAAATGAATCAATACGAGCGCAAAATCATGTGGTCGGACAACAACCGCATCAATGCCGGAGCAGACTGGTTTTTGAGCCCCAAGACCACTCTTGGCGTGTTGGCCAATGCCTCAATCGGGGAGTGGGTACCTCAATCCAGCGGTCGCAACTTGCTAAGTGGTGCCCTGCCTGGAGATTTCAATGAAGTGCGCAGCGACAATACTGGTGGCGACAAGTGGCGGGATTACACCACCAATGTCAACCTGAAACATGCCTTCGACAACAAGGGCCATGAACTCAGCTTCGACGCCGATTATTCTACGAACAGCGCAGACAAGTTGCAAACCAACACCAACCGCTTCTTCAGCACGGCTGGGCAAGAAATAGATGTGCCCAACATCGTTCGGACCGATGCTGCGTTACAAGTTGACATCCTGGCTTTTAAAATGGATTATTCCCGTCCATTGGGGGAAAAATCCCGCATTGACGCTGGCTGGAAGAGCAGTTTTGTAGATACGGATAATGATTTGTTGGTAGAGACCTTTACCGAAAACGTATGGCAAAACGATCCTCGCCGCAGCAACCGCTTCATGTACAGCGAAAACATCCATGCGGGCTATCTCAACTTTAGTTCCCAGATTAAAAAAGTGAGCATCCAAATGGGCTTGCGCGGGGAGTTGACCGATGCACTGGGGCAATCGCCTACATTGTCGGAAAGTTTTACCCGCAATTATTTCAATCTTTTCCCAAGTTTGAGCATTTCTCACCCGCTGGGTAAGGACAATAACCTGAGTTACAACTACAGCCGCCGCATCAACCGGCCTTCTTACGATGACCTCAATCCCTTTGTCAATTTTATTGACCAATATACTTTTGGCAAAGGCAATCCCTACCTGAAGCCTGAGTTTACGAACACCCTGGGGGTAAATTTTTCGCTGAAAAACAAATACGTCCTCAGCCTGAACTATAGCCATACCACCGACAAAATCACTCAAATTCTGGAGCAAGATGATGCCTTGCGCCAGACTTATCAAACCACCGCTAACCTGAGTACGTTCAAAAACTACAGCGCAACGGTCTCGGCGCCATTTGAATTGGCCAAATGGTGGAATACCCGGGTGAATGTGGTAGGTTACATCAATGACCTTGATTCTCCCTTCAACAATGGTGACATCAATCGAAGCCAGTTCACCGCCCAGTTTATGACCATGAACACCTTTAGCTTGCCAGCCAAGATCAAGGCTGAAATGACCGTGTTTTACCAAACCAAAATGCTGGAGGGCATCTTCCAGATTGATCCACTGTGGGGCATGGACATTGGTGCCTCCATGCCAATTTGGAAGGGCAAAGGCAACTTGAAGCTAAACCTGAGCGACGTATTTTTTAGTCGCCGCCCCCACATCATCGTCAAACAAGGCACGGTGGATGTCGTGGTAGATCCTACCAACGAAAGCCGCCGCTTGAATGCTACGCTGACCTATAAATTTGGGAAAACGGATGTGAAACCTTCCCGGAGACGGAGTACGGCGACGGAGGATGAGTTGGAGCGGGTTTCGCGGCAGTGATTCAGGGTCTCCAAATTTTACGCGCTTGACTAGGGCCAACAATGGCTAGTGAGTATCCACAAATATGCATTGCTGGGAAGATGGTGCTGGTTGTTGCCAATCCCTGGAAGGCAGGGTCGATTGGTTCTAATTCGAGTAGCTAAAACGCAGCTTCGCTGCTTATTTTTTTAATAACCGCGACGACGACGACGGCGCGACGAAATGTGTGCTTCGCACACTTTTTCGTCTTTTTACGTCGCGCATTTGGCGCAGCCAAATGAACCGTCGTCGTCGCGTCGTCGCGGTTATTAAAAACGATTGGGCGCAGCCCAATCCAAAATGGTTAAAAACTAGAACCAATCAACCCTGCCTGGAAGGGGAGACCAGCTTACGTTGGGGCAATATTCTACCTTTCTTTGAGAAAAGGGAGCGCTTTCACTTACCGAAAATGTGCTCCCCTTCCAGGGGCTGGGGGTTGGCGACTTGCGTAAACTGTTCACTATCAACCATAAATTCAAGCACCCAAAGATGTATATAATCATTAGCTGGAAGGCGGGTCTCGATTGGTTCTGATATTTCGTGCATCGGAAGCCCCGCTAGGGGCGAAATATGGGTAGAAAACAACGGTCCCGATATTTTTCAGAGTCCCGTAGGGACGGAATGTGGGTATTTTGAGTGCAAAAACACCCACATTCCGTCCCTAACGGGACTTCGGAAACATCGAGAATCACCATTTGCTACCCATATTTCGCCCCTAACAGGGCTTTTTGCCATGCTAAAAATAGAACCAATCGACCTTGGCCGGAAGAGAAGACCAGCTTACGTTAGGTCAATATTCTACCTTTCTTTGAGCAAAAGGCAAGGTTTTTACTTACCGAAAATTTGCTCCCCTTCCAGGGGCTGGGGGTTGGCAACTTACGTAAACCGTTCACCATCAACAATAAAATCAAGCACCAAAGATATGTATAATCTGTAGCACATACAAAAGAAGGGGGAACACACCACGTGTATTCCCCCTTCTTCCCTGTTTTTTCTTCGCAAAAGGCTAAAAGGCAAAAAAGTCAAAAGCTAAAACGTCCTGGCTAACCGGAACCCGTAGCCGATGTCCGCGACGTACGGATTGTCGTCGCGGCGATAGGCAACGCGGCAAACCTCCGCGATGAAGAACCACGACCCGCCGCGAAGCACCCGGTACGTGCCAGTATCCGGGCCATGCGGATTGATTTTTGCGGATGGATCATAATCTTCCTTATACCAATCCCAACACCATTCGTATACATTGCCGCTCATGTCAAATATGCCCAAAGTATTCGGTTTTTTGGTGGCGACTGGCCTTGTTCTGCTACCGGAATTATCACTATACCAAGCTACCTCGGCTATCTCGTTGCTTCCACTATATTCAAAATCTTGTTGCACAGGGCCACCTCGGGCGGCATATTCCCATTCCGCTTCGCTAGGTAAGCGAAAGCCTTTGGCGTTCCAATTGGTCGACACATTCCTACCTTCTATTGTATAAACCTGAGCAAATCCCAGCTGGGTACCTACCCAATTGCAATAGTTGGCTGCGGTATACCAGCTCAGATTCACTGCTGGGTTATTGCCTTCGCTCCCCCAACCAGGTTTATTGATTTCAACCGAAGTTGCTGTACAAAAAAGCCCCCACTGCCAATAGGTGACTTCTGTTTTGGCCAAATAAAAAGAACCCAGCGAAACAAGGTAATCGCCTCGATTTAAGTTTCCTTCCCCAATTTTTACCAGGTTGGACTCAACCGGGTAGTAGCGCTCCATCAGGGATACAAATTTTTCGGGTTGGAGTTGCTGGATGGCCGTGCGAAATAATTTTTTCCGGACTAAAGTGTCTTTTCCTTCTCTATCCAAGCCATCTGTAGTAGGGGCTTTGCCTAAATATTGGCTGGCGGTATCCAACTTTCCTTTAGCGCTTTGAAAATTTTCAGTTTCGGCATGCCAGAATACCAATTCCAGCATGGCCGTACCTACTTCTTTTTTTGCAGCATTGAGCGCAGCCGCTTCACGTAACTTATTCCAGGCATTGGAATAATCCAATTGCAGAATGTAGCGGTCTGCATCACGCAAGATGGCACGGACTACATCAACCGTTGCTTTTTCCAGATTGAGCAGGGCTTTTTCTGCTTTGTCTCGCTGTTCAGCGGCTACTCTTTCATTTTCTTGCGCTTTGCGGTAATTGTCTTCCGCTAAGCGGCGTTGTGCCTCCGTAGCCGTTTTTTCTTTTTGAACCTGCTCGAGGGCTGCTTTTGCTCGCAATTCTTCCCGCTTGGCCAGGGCAAGGTTGTCATCCGCCAATTTCAAATTGCGCTCCGCTTCTACTGTTTTTTGGCCAGCGATTTTAGCACTGGTATCGGCCTTGATCTTTTCCGATTGAGCCAGTCTGCTTTGGTTCCAGGCCATCAAAGCAGCCACCAATGCAATGGCGGTAAGCACAAGTCCTGCCACGGCCAGCCCGGTGGCCCTTCTCCGTTTGCGCCGTTCTTCGGCCAGCTCTTGTTCTTTAGCCAGTTTGGCCCGTTCAGCGGCCTCCAGCGCCTCTACGGCCTGCCTTTCCTGCTTGGCTTTCAGTACGGGCGCCACCAATCGATCGTGTGCCAGTTCATAGGTGTATCCACCGCGCAAAAACGGTTCGGCGCGCAGCAGGCGGCTGTTCACCAGGCGCTCCAGCAAGTCGGCATCTACACCGTACTGTTTGGTGATTTGCGCTTCGTGGAGCGAGAGGCGAATGTTTTCGCCCTCCATCACCAGCCCCTCTTCAATGAGTTTGCGAGCAGCGTATTGGGAGCTGTCGTCGGCCAGCGAGGCCAGTTTATCGTGGTAGTAGTTTTCGACAATTTTTTCCAAATTGCCCAGGTGGCTGCCTTCGATCTGGGTCAGGCCCTGCTGTTCTACCAGTTTTTCTTCAAAGTATTGGCAGAGCAATTGCAGGAGGATGCCTTCCACCCGGTTTTCGTCCTGGGGATCCTGGAGGTAGGCCAGCAGGGCACTCAGGGCGCCAGGTGACCAGGTAAAAGCAGCACTGCAAAACGCCCCTTCTTTTTGGGCAGGTTCCACAATCGCGGCCTGGGCATCGGCAGGGCGCAGGGCGCGCAGTTCGTACAAATTGCGCAAGATGTTGGGCAGGTGCTCCGCCAATTGGTGCAACAAGTGCATGCGGTCGGAGCGGATGGCAAACACGATGCGAGCATCCAGCGGGGTTTCCAGTTGCTCTTCCTCGCTTGGGCTGATCGTGGTGCTGGCATCCAGCAGGCGGCGATAGCGCAGCGGGAGGTCGGTATGCAAGAGTTCGGCCAGTTCCTGGCGAAAGGCGCGCACTGCCGCTTCGGGGTAGGTGAAGAGTTCTTCAAACTGGTCAAACAGCAATAGGGGGCGGCCACCGCCATTCAGTTGGCGGTTTTTGGCGCAGCGCCAGAGTGAATCCTCCTGGGGCAGCAATTGCTTGAGCAAGGCGTGTTGCGCCACTCCCGCGTTCAGGTAAGCCTTGGTGATGTCGAGTGGGGTTTCGGTTTTGCCCTCCGTCCAGGCACCAAACTTGACCACCACGGGCTGAAACACCCCCTCGCTGAGGCAATGGGGCACGATCCCGGCGTTGAGCAGGGAGCTTTTGCCCAGTCCACTTTTGCCGTACAGCACTACCAACGGCTCGCGGCGGATCAGGCGGTACAGGTCGGCGGTGTCTTGCTCACGACCATAAAACACCTCGCTTTGGGCGGTGGTAAACGGTTGCACCCCCGGGTAGCGGTATGGCAGCCCGGAAGGAGGGAGTAGATATGGAGGGGTGTTGGTCATTGGTGTTGCTGTTGTTGTTTTACCACGTATTGGTTTTGTGCAGCTGCGCTGCTTGTTTATTTTCACCACGACGTCACGACGAACACGACGTTTTTCGCGCTTCGCGCTTTTACGCCTTCGGCGTAGTGCAGCATTCATGGGAGAACGGATACCCCGGATTTAAACAGATTAGAACGGATTTTAATTTACGGACAAATAAATCCGTTCTAATCTATTTAAATCCGGGGCATCCGTTCTCCCATTGTTGTCGCTTTTAGCAAAAAGAGGCGAAGCCTCAAAAGCGCGAAGCGCGCAAAAACGTCGTGTTCGTCGTGACGTCGTGGTGAAATAACATTTTGGCGCAGCCAAATAAAAAAAGCCTTGTGTTTTCTCTAACCCTTCAACCCAATCCCTCCGCCTGATCAATCAAATCCATTAATCGCTCCACAATCTGGTTGTGCTCCACCGGCAAATCCCTGGAGTCGATGGTAGCCCGCAACTCGCGTTGGCGCAGCAGGTTGTACTGGTTGCGCAATACCACCAGGTCATTAACCAGGCTGTAACTGCGAGGCTTGCGGCGATCCAGAAAAGCCTTCAGGTGCGATATTGCTTGCTCGGTTTGAGCGCTGGCGATGAGTTCCTTGAGTTCAGCGGCACTGAGATCGGGCAATTGCGCCAGCTTGGGATCGGGCGTGGGTAGCTTCTTCAATACCCCGGAGCGCTGGCAGGCCTGGTACAAATCGGCGATAAACACCTCGGGATTGCTGGGAAAAAAATTGATTTTGAACTCTTCGGCGTACAAGGTTTGCAACTTGGGGTTCTGAAATTCTTGTAAAGCCAGGCGCTCCACGTCCTTGAGTTTTTCGGAGTGCATGGACAAGACCCGCAGCAGGAGTTGAAAGTACCATTTCTCGTAAGGCAAGCCCAGAAAAATGTAGCGCTCGGCCCCTTCGAGTTCTTCGCGCAAATCGGGGTGCATGCTGCGCGCCAAAAACATCGATTCCAGGTAATCAAAAAAATCGCTGTGGGTAAGCACCAGACTTTCCGGCTCTTCGATGTTGCCCATCAGGTTGTAGATGAGGGGCTTGTTTTTGGCGGGTTTTTCGAAATGCTCGGGGTATTTGCGGTTGCGAAAGTAAAAATCGGGTTGGTAGTTGAGCCCCAGTTCGTCAAAAGTGCGCACCAGAATGTTGTCGGGCATCAAGGAAACGATGATGTTGAAAGGCAACTGCGCCAGTTGGGCAAAGCGTGCACTGGTTTCGGGAAAGGCTTGGCTGTAAAAGTTCTTGATCTGCGCCGTAACCTTGCGTTTGTGGCTGCGGGCATTGCGAAAAAGGAAAAAGCCATCGTCGTTGTACACTTGAATGGAAGGGTGCTGGGTTTGCTCGGTTTCGAGCCATTTGGCCAATGACGTCTCCAGGCTATCGCCGCCAGGGGCTTGGTAGACCCCGCTGCCGAGAAAAAGTACGCATTTTTCAGCTTCGAGGCTGTCGATGATGTCGTCCCAATCTTGTTCGGTACTGCTTGTAGTATGTAGGGTTGTAGGCATGCGTGATGCTGGGTTGAGTTTGGGTAATGCGGCAAATGCCCTCAGTTATGGTGGATGCTTTGGTTTAATTGGGATAAAAATAAAATAAATATTCCAATTGTAACTATGCAGTTGTTTTTCAGGGAAGACGGGGAAATAAAAAAGCTGAAAATTTGAAAATAAGTTTTCGCACCATTTGTGGCGTTCTTTAGAATGGCAATTTATTCTTTTTTCTTCAACCTAAAACGTTCAGGCCATTTGATGGTTGATGCTCGACTTGACTTTTACATCGTGCGTACTCGTGCTTCTTGAAGACGCAGGGATAATTGTAGGGGTCGTGAGACACCGTACCCGCGGTAGCGCGATGTTTTTCGTTGATTTTGAAAGACTTGTCCTAGCAGAAAGACAAGGGCTAGCGGGATAAAAAAGCGGGGCTGCAAATGAACGTTTGCAGCCCCTTTTTTTTAGTAGCTTATTTCCGAATAAATCGCCGTGTAGCGATTTTTCCATTGTTCATAATACTCAGGAAATAATTCCCTGCGGGCAAATTCCCCAGCTCAATGGTTTCCAGGCTGAGGCTTTGTGCTGGTAATGCAATCCGGCGTTGAACCATTTTTCGACCAAAGGCATCGCTGACCCAAATGAGGCCGTCGATGGCTTCCTCAGCACGAATGCGCACACTCACTTGATCTTCAACCAGGGTCGGGAACACCGTCATTTCACTTAGGCCGGGAGTCAGATCACGGGTATCTGTCACAACACCTCTGGTCAGGGTAACCGAAGCAACTGCACCGGCAGTAGTCAAACTACCATCCGAAGCTCTGACGCGGTGGTAAACGGTGATCGATCCACCCAATGGAATTCCCACCGAAGCCAACAAAGTATCTATTGAACCGTAGGTCAGGGAAATAGACAGGGCATCCGCTACATTGCGACGGAAGACCACCAGCGCAAAAAGGGGATCAGCGGCCAGTTCCCAGGTATAAGCCAGTTTGTTTTTGTCGGTACCTGCATCCCATTTTGGCTCTAACAGCGTAGAAGACTTGCCTTGCAAAGTCAAGGTTCCACCATTGGGCGGAGAGGTGATGGCTCCAGCTTGAGGGAAACGATTGATTTCAGGCAGAATCTGCCCTCTCAACTCGCCACTGCGTGAAAAGTCGCTATGGATATTGGCGTATAAGCCATTGTCGTACAAAGCATTGACTTGATCAGCGGTCAAGGTGTACTGGTTGTCAGCAGCAAAATAACTGCCACCCAGGTTATCGGCATCAAGGGTTGGCTTGATGGGGATGATCACCCCCCCGTTTTTACCCGCAGTATTGGTATGGATATGAGAACCAACCGCGGCGGCATAAGCAGCTTGTAAACCTGCAAAACGGCCAGTCAGGGTCAGGGTAGTGCCCGACAATTCAAATTTCAAGGCACCTGAACCAGTAGAAGCGACGGCTTGTACTTCATTGGCGCCCAATAGAGTGGCTGTAAAATAAGAAGTAGCCAGGGGCAAAATTTGGCCACGAACCTCTCCACCGCGGAATGCAGCGGTATGGATATTGGCGTAACTCAAACGTTTGCGCAATGAATCGATAAACCCGGCGGTCATGGTAAAACCATTGTCCGCAGCAGCAAAAAAGCCGGAGCGGTTATCCGCCAGAGTTGTGACCTTTAAAGCCTTGGTAATCGAACCATTCGAACCAGCCAGGCCACGGTGAATGTGGGCACCACCCGCTACATCAGCGGCAAAGTCAGCGCTCAAACCAGCAAAAGCGCCAGTCAAGGTGCCCGTACTTCCTGCGATTTCAATCACGCCCATCCCAGTAGCGATGGTATTCACTACTGGTTGTTCGCTGGCACCCGAAAGTGGAGCAACAAGGTACATGGTCGCTTCTGGCAACAATTGGCTGCGCAATTCACCTGAGCGCTGAGTAGCCGTGTGGATATTTACATACAGCTGCCGATTTTTCAATTGGGTCACCTGATCGGCAGTAAGGGTGAAGGTGTTGTCTTTAGCTTCATAGCGGCCACCCAAGCCATTGGCATCGATGGTGGGTTTTAAGCCAAATTGAATGGCACCTGTAGCACCTGCATAACCCAAATGGACGTGTGAGCCACCAGCTACGTCAGTAGCCACCGCACTACTCAAACCTCTGAAGGTACCAGAAATCACCAGTTCGGTACCCAACAATTCAGCTTTAACGGCACCCAATCCTCGGGAAACCGCTTCGGGCACTTCAAAAATACTGGACAAATAAGCGCTGAAGTTGATGGGTTTTTCTGGCAACAATTGGCCACGAATCTCGCCGCCTGTAAAAGTTGCAGAGTGCACATTGAAATAACAGCCGCGGTTAAATAGCCGCTGCACTTCTACACCTCCAATCCTTAAAGCGTTTAAGCTGGCATTCAAGGCACCCGAACGAAGGTCAGTAGGGGTAAGGGTCACTTCAGTCAGGATGCCACCATTTTCACCCGCCAAACCCCGGTGGATATGCGCCCCACCACGAACGTTGACGGCCAGGTCACTTTCCAGGTTGTTGTACGCACCCGACACAATGATATTGGCCGTGTCTACCACTTCTACAATGACCATACCGGTGGCGAGGGTATTCACAGCCGGAGGTTCATTGCTGCCCGAAAGGTGTGCGCGGAATACGGCACGGGTGTTGCCATTAATGATTTGCCCCCGGATTTCACCCGAACGAGCTTTGGCGCTATGTACATTGGCGTACCAGCGACGGCTATTCAAGGCAGTAATTTGGTCCGCAGTCAGTGTAATGGTGTTATTGGCAGCTTCAAATACCCCACCTTTCAGGTCTGCATTGGCAGTAGCTTTTAGGGGAATTTGAATGGCTCCGTTTTGGCCAGCATAACCCAGGTGGATGTGTGCGCCACCCGATACATCAGCAGCAAAATCTCCTTCCAGTCGGTTGAACGAACCAGTAACAATCATTTGAGTGCCGCTTAACTCGACGGCGATTGCTCCACTGGCCTGGGTCATTACAACTGGGTTTTCATAACTTCCAAATAGGTTAGCCCCATAATAAACGTCAGACTTTTTCAACAACTGTCCCCGAATTTCACCAGAAGGGAATTTCTTAGAATGGATATTGGCGTAGAGTTGGCGGTTGTTTAAAGCCGTAAGCTGGTTCGCAGTGAGTTTGAATTTATTTTTTTGTGGATCAAAACTTCCTGAAAACGGGTTGGCTCCTGGAGTGAATACCAAGCCAATCTGGATCCCTCCATTTTGACCTGCATAACCCAAATGAAGGTGTGCACCGCCGGATACGTTGGTGGCTAGACTATCAGTCAATCCCGAAAAACTGCCGCTTACCCTCAATGTGTCTCCAATCAAGGTAGCCGTTACAGCACCATTGGCCAAAGTAGCAACGGGATTGCCTTCATTGCGACCGCTTAAAGTAGCCACAAACACAGTAGTATCCACCTTTACCACTGGAACGGTATAGGTAACCACAAGAGCAGGTGTTCCAGCGGTATTTTGCCGGGAATTGAGTCGTACCGCTGATCCAGCAGTGTTTTCATCGCCGATCATGATCCAGCCAAAGTTGCTGGCTTGACCAGTTACCCAGGCTTGAACATCTTTGATGATGTCTGCACCACTCCAACTGGTGGTTACCCCACTGCTGACATTGGCGGTAGCACTTGCGGAGGCAGCGAAGTCACCTCCGGCGGTAGTCCAGGAAGCAGTACTGAAGTTACTGAATGCCCAGGTGGCATCATTGGTGCCAGGAGCGGCGCCACCACCTTCTTGACTGCCTGCGTCGGAATTGCCCTCACCCCAAACGGTCGTTACCCGATGGGCTTTGACGCCATTGGCGGCCTGTTTGGAGCCAGTGAGCTGTAATTTCACATCGGTAATGGTGGCGTTGGCTGGAATGCCCGACACATCGAATTGGACGAGTGCTCGGCGAACACCGTTGGTCTTTGCTTCAGTTCTACCTGAAAAGAGGTAAATACCAGTGCCATTACTCTTGCTACCTTCACTAAAGATGGTATTGTCTTTACTAGCCGCCAGGGTGACCGTAGTTTGGCCATCCAGCCTGCTATTGAGCACGCTGATGAATGCAATGAAGCACAGCAAATAAGGGTAAAAATTTTTCATGATGGTATAGGTTAAGTGCATAAAAATAGGAATGGGCACTGAAATGGAACAGTGACATGTGGATAAGGTTGTATAATCATTTTGTAATGCCCTATTCGGGTTACATCCCTGTACAGTATTACGAGTAGAAGGGTTGCTTTAGATTGGAAGAATCATTAGAATTTATGAACAAAAGCTTGCTCGGCCAGAACGGGGCCTTTTTGAGCTGTATTCCATTCCTGGGTGCTGCCACGCAAACCATTCTGCGCAGCGTAGGCCTTAAATTCAGAGAAGGTTTGTTCGTTGAGATTGAATCTTTTCTGAAAAGCAGTTGAGGGATGATAAAAGTACATAATACTTAGATGGCTCTGTCTAATCAGCGCTTGATCCAATCTTCAATTTGAATACCCTGAATTTTGCCAAAATGATTACCATTTCCGGTTACTACAATCAGGCAATCTCTGCTCCCTAACGAACTGTGCTAAGTTTTCATCCGTATCCCGCCATGCCCCAAATAAACCCTTCCAAGACTCATCTTTTACTGGAACACTTTCTACATATTCCTTCCTGAGACTGTTGGTCAATTGCATGATCAGGCGCAGCTTCAAATCAGAACTGAGGTGGTTAAGCATGGCCATCTAATCCAAGATAATCCGATCTTCACTGCTCATCGCTTTTAAATTTTTTCTGTACAAATATATCGAAGAAAATGGAAGAATCAAAGAATTGTTGAGTTGGAAAGCTTGGTTAATGCTGATCATGACGCCGTCTGCACTTCAATAATGATTTCGTTTTTGGCAAAAGCACGGATGCGCGCTCTGGAAGGATGATAGATGTGAGGGGAGGTCACGCCTGGCCACCCGTTGAAACGGGCGGTTTCAAGATGATAGATGAGGTTTTAGCAACAAAAAAAGCCTCACCCTTAAATAAAACTTTAAGAATGAGGCTTTTGAAATAAAGTTGTGATCCCGTCAGGATTCGAACCTGAGACCTACTGATTAGCTTACCCCTACGGTTTTCACCGCGAACCATTGCTGGTTTTTGTGGTCTGGACTATCTCTTCGCCATTTCAGGCGTGCCGCGTATAGTCTCTACGGAACCCTCGCCTTTTACTGCCCGTCGGCATTTCAAAGGGTCATTGGTTTCCTCGGGATTGCCATATTCAAGCCACTCGGCAATGAACTTAGGTTTCCCCGATACAGCGGCCTTCACTTTAAGGGTTACTTTTCCCCCTAAAGGCTCCTACTTGTGCAACACACACGCTGAAGTCAGTTGCTCTATCCAGCTGAGCTACGGGACCATTCAAAAAACGGCGAATACCTTTTGCATTCGCCCGGCAAATGTAGTGCATTTTTGTTTTGTGCGCAACGTGGGCGTAAAAAAGTGCAGAAAATCTCACTTGACTTTGTGGTGAAAGAGATTTAACTTGGAAAACATCAACTTTAACATTTCAATCACTGTTCAATTTTTTGGGTTTCTCATCAGTTCTTAAACCAGAATCACTGAATTTTTTTCACACTAACGCATTGTTGCTATGCTGCGCCGCTACATTTATCCATTGTTTATCCGCAAGCGTTTTTATGCTTCGGTGGTGTTGTTTGGTTTTCTGGCCTTCACTTACGACTTTGTGGAGGTGCGCTTAACCGATGCCACCCTGATCAAAAAGCTGGAGGAAAACGCTTTTGCGTATGTACCCAAGGTGACCCATTTTCGCCAATGGGGCCGCGAGATGCGCTACGTAGAGGTGGGCGATGCCAACAAACCCCTGATTTTGTTTATTCACGGCGCTCCGGCTTCCTCTTCGTTCTGGACGGGCATGCTTCGGGACAGCACCTTGCTGGCACATGCCAAACTTATGGCGGTAGATCGCCCTGGATACGGCTATTCTGGCTATGGTCATCCAGAGATTTCGGTAAAAAAGCAAGCGGCACTTATTGCGGGTATTCTGCGCGAGCAACGTGCCCATCACCAAAAAATCATTGTACATGGCTCTTCTTATGGCGGTACGGTAGCTGCACGTTTGGCAATGGATTATCCAGAGTTGGTGGATGGATTGTTATTGCAATCGGCTTCGCTCAAACCAGGTGCTGAAACGACTTACTGGATCTCCTACCCTACTTCCCACTGGGCTTTGCGCAATTTCATCCCCGGTTCTTTCCACACGGCCAATGCCGAAAAGCTTTCGCACCGCGATCAACTGGAAAAAATGCTTCCCGGGTGGAGCAAGATCCGCAGCAAGGTGATTGTGCTGCAAGGCAAAGACGATACCTTGATTTTTCCGGAAAATGCTACTTTTGCCATCGAGCACTTGAGCAACGCTGCTTCTGCCAGCATCACGATGGTGCCAGGCTCCAAGCACGATTTGTTGTGGACACAACGGCCACTGCTGATCCACTCATTGCTTGAGCTTTTGAAATAGGGTTTTAGAATTCCTAAACCCAAAAAAACTAAAAAATGCCTGACGTCAAGATAGAAGATTCCTGGAAAGCGGCTTTGGCTGCTGAATTTGAAAAACCATACTTTCAGAACCTGACCGATTTTTTGAAAAAAGAAAAAGCGGCTGGCAAGGTCATTTTTCCACCCGGGTCACTCATTTTTAATGCTTTTGAACTCACCCCCCTGGATAAGGTCAAGGTAGTGATTTTGGGACAAGATCCTTACCACAATCCGGGTGAGGCAATGGGCTTGTCGTTTTCGGTGCCCAAGGGCGTGAAGGTTCCGCCTTCGCTGCAAAACATCTACAAAGAGCTGCTCAGTGATTTGCAAATTCCCATTCCTGGCCATGGCGATTTGAGCGACTGGGCGCGTCAAGGAGTGTTTTTACTCAACGCCATGCTGACGGTAGAGAAGAACCGGGCTGGCGCACATCAAAATACGGGTTGGCAACACTTTACGGATGCAGTGATCCGCACCTTATCCGCTGAGCGGGAGCATTTGGTGTTTATGCTCTGGGGTAATTTTGCCAAAAAGAAAGCGGCGCTGATTGATGGCAGCAAGCACTTGATTTTGGAGGCGGCTCACCCTTCGCCATTGGCGGGTGGCGCGTTTTTCAATTGCAAGCATTTTTCGAAAGCAAATGCGTATTTGCAAG
>NZ_JBBAKG010000093.1:0-23056 GCF_040403615.1 Haliscomenobacter sp.
GAATACACTTTAAATCCATTTTAATCAAAAAATCTTCGTGGAGGCGGCGAGAGTCGAACTCGCGTCCAGAGAAAGCACTCATTGGCCTTCTACATGTTTAGTTACTTGTTTTGGTCTTAGTACAAGGATGGGTCCAGCAACGCACCGGTCTTGCACCCAGCCCATGATCTCAGACAATTGAGCGGGCCACTCAATTATCCCAGCCTAGCGTTGGTGATGTACGGGTGCTGGCCGGTTAGGCAAAGGCCAAAGCTCCGTAGAGCCGTGCACCGTCGTACAATGACTATTTAATTCCTAGAATTAAGCAGCCATGGCGTAGTTAGATTCGCCATTTACAGTTAATGATCATTTTATACGGAGTGGACCATCATTCTCCGACATGCTTACCAATCAGTCGACAATCCTGTCGATACCATTACGCCCCCATTTTCAATGAACCTTGTGGGAAACCATCGCCGAAGCTTTGCTTTCCATTGAAGTAACTTGGCAAAAGTATAAAAAGTTCCAATAGTCTTTAGAAAAAAATTGCGCAAGCTCCAGTTCAGGACGCTTGCGCAATGAAAAAAATGGCCAAAATGCCAGAATATGTTTTCTCATAGTTTGCTCTCCAGCTCGTAGCAGAGAATAGTTGCATGGGATTATGAAAAGCTATAATCGGTTGTTGTTCTTTGGGATTGTTTGTCAGTAGTTGGTCGTACATCGTGCTGTACAATTCTTAAGACAGCACTTCTATGAAAAAGTCACTTATACTGAAAAAAAAACTATAAAAATTTACAGCCGCGTATTGACCACATTATTGTACAAAGCGCCAAAGGTGTAACGCAGGCCAAAATTGACGTTGGAATCGAAGGCCGTGGCCAATTGGCGTTGCCCCAAGAGCACATCTTCCAGCGTTGTATTGCCTCTTGGCAGGGTGATTTGGTCGTTGACAATTCTAAAACTGCCCCCCACATTGAACGACATCCCTTTAAACACCCTCACCCCTACCCTGCCGTTGAGTAGCAAGTGATTGCGCGACCAATCGTTGAGAAAACAACTGCCTTGCATAAACACATTGACATCTCCCCATTGCCGCCGAATGCGCAGGTTAACATCCATAAACTGGCTGAATATTTTATCCTTGGTCTTGAGAAAAATGGTCTCGGCAAAGTACTCATTGTACATGCGCCCTACGTGATAAGCTACGGTGATTTCGCGAGTTACCGCATCCTTGTAGGGAAGAACACTGAACTCAACAGCAGGGGCAATCCAAAGCCCTAATTTGACATTGTTGTAAGTATTGGAATACATGTTGTTGAAAAAACCAAGCGACCAGTGCTGGTTCAGGCTTTTGACCACTTTGCCATTGTAGCCTTTTTGGCGCCGGTAAGAGTGGATCTCTTCTTCATTGGAGCGAACCACCCGCTCCTGAAAATAAGCCGAAGGCTCGATGCGGATGCGCCATTCAGGCGTAATGTGTTCAGCAGACAAGCCATAGCGTAGATCCAGGGTGCTGCGCAGTGATTCCTTGTCCCAGTTGAAACTGCTGTAAGCTTCAAAAATCCAGGAATCCAACAGCTTTTTGTCTTTTTTAACCAGCGTTGTAGCGCTATTTTGCTCGTGTTTTTTTACCGCCAGATTCAGATCAGCGGCCATGGGGGTTTGGGCCACAAAGGGAACCAGACCCAATTTAAGAATCCGCACCAGTCCTTGTTGTCTTTCGAGGCTGGTCATGGTCGCTTCAGCCTGAAAATCTAGCGTAAATTGGTCACCTTCAAATATTTCTTTGCCCAAAAACTCTAGGTGGTGCAATGCGCCGCCAGCTCCAGTGGATTGTGCACTGACCAAAATCTGAACCTGCGCCCGCAAGGGGTCATTGGCGTAATTGACAAAATTGATCTCGTTTTTGATGTAATTAATGTCGCAACTTGGGCAATTCAGGTAAATGTTGATTTGGTCATCTGTTGTTTGGGCAGTAGCAGTTATCACAACAACAAATAAGGCAAGCAGGGTGCAAACTTTGTACATAGTAGGCTGTGTTTTTGTAGGTTTTTGATCAACCAATTTAAGCAAACCATTAAAGGGTTGAAAATACATTTACAAGCCGATTCGTGAAGACCAAAGAAGACGAGTAACAATTTTTTAACGTAATATTGCATTTATAATCTCCCTAAGCCAAAATCGGGAAGTTAATTTTTCTGCGTTACTAACCAGCGATTGTTTATGTTAAAAATTGGCATCATCCGGGAAGGCAAAGTCCCCCCGGACGCTCGGGTTCCGCTCAACCCCAACCATTGCGCATTGGCGCAAAAGGAGTTTCCAGTAAAAATTGTGGTGCAACCCTCCACTGGGCGCTGTTTTGCTGATGAAGAATACCTGCAAGCCAAGATAGAATTGACCGAGGATTTGCAAGATTGTGACGTACTGATGGGCGTAAAGGAAGTGCCTGTCAACATGTTGCTGCCCAACAAAACTTACTTTTTCTTTTCCCATACCATCAAAGCACAACCTTACAACCGCAAACTGCTGCAAGCCGTTTTGGCCAAAAACATCCGCCTGATCGATTACGAAGTACTGACCGATGCCCAAGGCCAACGCCTGATTGCTTTTGGAAAATTTGCAGGGATGGTGGGTGCGCACAATGCGCTTTGGGCGTACGCACAACGCACAAAAGCCTTCAGTCTGAAGCGCATGAAAGATTGCCACGACTATGCCGAGGCGATGGATCTGTACAAAAAGACTGTTTTCCCGCCCATCAAAATTGTGCTTACTGGAGGCGGGCGAGTAGGCATCGGTGCGGCTGTTGTATTGCGCCATATGGGCATTCGGGAAGTGGATCCCATCGAGTTTTTGATGGAAGATTTCAAAGAGGCGGTTTTTACCGTGCTTCACTCCCAGGATTATGCAGCCAGAAAAGACAAGCACCATTTTGACACCGCTCGATTCCGATCACACCCCGAAGAATACCTTAGCATTTTCGAGCCCTATTTTCAGGTGGCCGACATCCTGATCAACGGCATTTTCTGGGACAATCGGGCGCCTGCTTTTTTCAGTGCCACCGATATGCCTCGCCCCGATTTTCGCATCCGGGTCATTGCCGATATTACTTGCGATGTAGCACCGATTTCTTCCATTCCTTCTACGCTGAAGGCTTCTTCCATTGCCGATCCGGTGTTCGGGTACGATCCCGTTTCTGAAACGGAATGCATGCCCTACCAGTCTCATTGCATCGACATGATGACCATCGACAACCTGCCCAATGAGCTGCCCCGCGATGCTTCCACCGCCTTTGGTTCGATGTTCATCCGTCGGATTTTGCCTGCATTTTTTGAGGCAAAAAGTGAGATTTTGGAGCGGGCAACCATTGCTGAAGAAGGGCGTCTGACGAATAGGTATACTTATTTGCGCAGTTATGTGGAGGGAAAGTAAGCAGGTCAAGTCACAGGGCATTGTATTTTACTTTGCTAAAGAAGCCAATACTTCCTTTTTTGAAGCCTACCGAATGATAAATGCACTCAGTTCTGTCTCATCGGTAATGGCCGAATCCTTTGGTGTGATGGACATTTTGTTTTATGGCATTGCTGTTTACGAAGGCTATAAGTTTTCTTTCCGCCGCATTACGGAGGAAGAGATTTGGGCCAAGGCAGGGATTCAATAAACTGGTCTGATCAGAAACAAGGCAGGGCAAATAGTATAAAGTTGTTTGCCCTGTTTTTCAACTGTTTTTTTTCGCCATAATCTCCACCATCCCCGCAACAACCTCCCCAATCCGCTTCTCCCTTGTCGCAGCCTGTTTGGCCAGGACCAACCCATACAACAAGGCTTTTTGTGCCGATTTGCTCAAGCTTAAAAAGGCCTCTTTTGAGCCCGGCTAAGCTGCAAATCCCATCTCCAAATCGGGCGGGATGATCAAGGCTTCTACTTCGTCCAAAATGCTCCAGTAGCCATTTTTTTTGGCAATGTCAATGCTGACATAACCTGCGGGCATCATCAGATCTTCGTCGATCAAGCGTTGCACCTTGTCCTTATTGATTTTTGACCAAACACTTTTGGGTTTTCTGCGGGTGATGAACTGCATGTACTTTTCCTCATCGATGGGTTTGGCCGTGCTGTCGATCCAGCCGAAGCAGAGAGCTTCATCTACAACTTCGCTCCAGGTGACGGAAGGAATGTTCGTTTTCTTTTTGTGATAAATCAGCCAGACTGACTGTTTGGACTGGTGGTTTTCTTGTAACCATTGCCGCCATTCCTGGCGGTTGCTCGGGCAAAACGTTTCTATTTCTTTTTCGGGCATGGCTGCGGTGTTGGTTTAGGGCAAAGTTAGGTGAGGCGAGTGACAACCCTATGTCAGTGGCTGGGGAAAAATGATTGATCTGGAGCGTGACCTAGATATCTTTGCCTACGATCACACTATTATTTTTGGGGCAAGGGTAGCCCCGCTAGGGGCGCGATATGGGTAGAAAACAATGGCTCGATGTTTCCCGAGTCCCGTAGGGACGCGATGTGGGTATATTGAAGTGCATTAAACCCACATCGCGTCCCTACGGGACTCGGGAAACTCCGAGAATCACCATTTTCTACCCATATTTCGCCCCTAGCGGGGCTTATCGGTCATGCTCAAACGAGAACCTAATCGTTCCCCCTTACTCCACTTTCATCACCCCATTCATGATCCGCCAATGCCCGGGAAAAGTACATACGTAAGGATACAGCCCCGCCTTTGCCGGTGCGGTAAAGCGCAGTCGAATCGTTTGATCTGGATTGACCAGGGCCGACGAAAACAATACCTCTGGTGAATCTGGAACATAATTTTTGATCGCTCCATCAGGGTCGGTAATCATTTTATCCGCCGCTTTGCCTATCTTTTCCAGTGATTTGGGCTTACCAATCACCAGGTTGTGCTGCATGGCATCCGGGTTTTCAAAGACAATTTCCACCGTTTTCCCAGCTTTCACGGTAAACGTTTTTTGGTCAAACTGCAACATTTCCCGAACCGCTTTAATTTTTACCGTTTGCACCGAGGGATCATTTTCTTCCTGTTTTTTCAGGATGTCCCAAGCCTGCATCAGGCGGATTAAGCGGTCTTTATTCAAGCCGGTACTTGCGGCCAAAAGTGCGTTTAAATAGGTTTTATCGGCTGCCTCAACGCTTACATTTTTTTTCCGGTAATCCCAGCCTTCACTGATCCCTTTTAAGATCGTAGTAAAGCCTTCCGCATCGAGCTTTTGGGCATTTTTCAAATGATCTATCATCGCCGAAACTGAAACCAGCGAAGCATTGCTCCGAATGGCTTTGGCCAAAACGTATTGCTCCATACTTTGTGACAAGGCGAAGGTGATTTTTTTGGCCAAAACATTGTTTGTCTCATTGCCTTCCACAATCGTATTCGCCTTATCTACTGCTACGGTGAAAGTATACTCACCAGCTTGCTCGCCAGCAACTACAATGCTCCCGGTCCATGGGCCATTGCTGACTTTGGTGATCGTCACCGTCTCCCCGGGTTTTACGCCTTCGGTATGGGTCAGGCTAACCAAGTCGATCAACTGTTTTCCTCCAGCAAACCTAATGTTGAGTGGAACTACAACACCATTGGGGACACCCACCCCACCTTGATTGCGCACTTCAATGGAGATGGTAACCCGCTCCCGGGGCATGGGATTGCTTGGTTCAAAAATGATATTGCTTACGACCAAATCTGCTTGAGTCGGCGTGGCCGAAGGCTGAGTTTTAGACTCGGTTTTGCCCATCATCGCGGCGTGATCGTGATGCCCGGCCGCATTGGTCACCGACTTGGCATTGGCAGCGGCTTTTTCTTGTAGTTTGGTGAATACTTTTTTCAGCAATCCCTGATTTTTGGCCAGAATAACCGCGTATGCGTCGGGCAACCAGCGGTCGTTCAGGTCTTTTGAGCTTTCTAATGCTTGTAGAACAAGCGATTCTGATTGCTCATTCATGGGCAATTCGCCAATGGCCAAAAGGGTATTGAGCGCTACCAGAGGTTCCCGATCTTCCAGGATTTTGTTTTTCAGCAGTAAATCGATGTTTGCTCTATTCCGGGGCAAAATCTGTACTGCCGTTTTCCGCACTCCGGGACAAGGATGTTGCAAGGCTTCCACCACCACGTTCAAGGCTTCGCCTTCGAGGGCGTTTAATCCTTGCAAAGTCCACAGCGCGTGAATGGCCGGGGCATTGATGCCGATTTCATCCACCGATTTGTCGCGGATCAAGGCCAATAGGGCAGGTACAATGTCCTTTTGATTCCTTTCTACCAAAAGCCTTTGGGCATGGCTGCGCCAAAACAGGTTGGTATTTTTGAGTGCTGCCAACAGTTCCTGCGGTTTGTCTTTGGACAAAACCAGGGCTTGATATGCAGCAGCTTCTTTGTAACTCACGCGGTAAATGCGCCCGTGGGTATAATCCCGCAAATCGGTCTCGTAGGCATTCCCAGTCCCCATTTTGAAGCCATCAGGACGTGGATTGTGCTGAATGATAAAGCTGTACCAATCGGCAACCCAAACTGCTCCATCCGGACCAACTTCAGCAAATACGGGGGAAAACCATTCATCCGCACCAGCCAGGAGGTTGAATCCTTCCACATCACTGTAATTGGTGCCACTTTTAGCCAGCACATTCTGGTGCAAAACGTGCCCGGTTGGTTCCGCAACAAAGGCGATGTTGTTCCAGTATTTTTTCGGAAAAGCCCTGGCGGTGTACACATTGTGCCCGGCGGCGGCGGTGAATCCCCCAAATACATCCACCTGACGCACCTTAGGTGTGATGGTTTTCATGTCTTTGTGGGTATCGGTACTGGTACTGCCGTTGTCGACCCCATTCGTAGAGGGATAAAACTGGTTGGGAATGGCCATGTACCAGCCGTGAGCATTATTGGCCGTTGAACCAAACACGTCGCCGGTTTCATTAAAACCAAGTCCCCAGGTGTTGTTGGAAGTTCTGGTCACGAATTCCAACTTGCTGCCATCTGGTTGGAAGCGGAAAAAACCCTGGCCAAAGCGGATGGTGTCGCTGCTGCTTCCTACCAGACCTTTGAAACCTGAATAACCCACACTGCCCCAGAGCCAGTTGTCGAAGCCATAATGTAAGTTAGATGGCCCCGCGTGGGTATCAAAGGTGCCAAAACCAGTAAAAAGAACCTTGCGCATATCGGCTTTGTCGTCGCCATCGGTATCTTTCAAAAACAACATGTCGGGTGCCTGAGATATGACCAAACCGCCATTGCTGAACACCATTCCCGTAGGGATACTCAGGCCTTCGGCAAAACGGGTGAATTTATCGGCTTTGCCATCTTTATTGGTGTCTTCGCAGATGAGGATATAGTCACTGCCCCCTCCGGGCTTCCGCTCGTTGGGATAATCTTTGGTAATCAGCACATACATTCTGCCGCGTTCATCCCAGGAAATGGCGATGGGGTGCATCACGTTGGGTTCGGCAGCAAAAAGCTCCAGATTGAATTCCACCGGAACTTGAATGTGTTTCATACTTTCTTCGGGCGAAAGGGGATCTTGGCGGTATTGAATGCCGGGCCTCTTTTCATAATTTGGCAGTTTGGCTTCCCGGTACACAAAAGGTTCGGGTTTCAAGGCCGCGTGTGCTTTTCTGGCGTCGTCGTCAACTGCCCAGAGGATTCCGCGCAGGATCAGAGCATGGAAACCTTCGTTCTGCCAGGTGTTTTCATCGTGACCATAGGCGGTATAAAAAACCCGGCCTTTGCCGTAGCTGCGCGTCCAGGTATAAGGTTCGGTTTTGGTATCGGGTTTGTCCTTGAATTGGTCTGCTTTGATTTCGCGCACGGCCAGAACGTTGTTGTCTGGCTGTAATTTGCTGTGCAAGTAAGTTTCATCAAACGCTTTAAAAGGTTTTAAACCCTGCATGATCACATGATCGGGTTGCACCGTGGTGGTTTGAATGGTGTCCATCCGATGCCGCCAAAACTGCCCGCCGACCATCTTGACGTATTCACTCGAATTGCGAAAACAGTAAGAGGCGCAATGGATGGGTATTATGCCTTTTCCTGCGGCCACGTAGGCCAATACATCCTTTTCTACGGCCGGAGGAATGCTGTCCCAATTGGCGTAGATCATCAAGGCGTCGTACTTGTTGAGGTTGGCCAGATTGAGGTCTGCCAATTGATCGGTGTAGGTGAAATTGACGCCTTTATCGCCCAAGGCTGCCATGATCGACGGCACTCGTTCGATGGGGCGGTGATGGCCATTGTCGCCAAGGAAGAGTACTTCCAGGCGGCGTGCTTTTTGAGCCGAAGCGCTGAACACACAGAAAAGTAAAAATAGGACTATTAGCTTTTTCATTGATGCTCAATTTGGATATAGATTGAGAAAGAATTTTTATTACGCATTTTTAAAATCAGGCAAAGCCAAAATCTTTCCCCCTTGCATCGCCGATTCGTGTGCAAGAATACCCACCGAAGTCCAGTTGGCGGATTCCCAGGCATTAGGGAATGGATCGCGGTCTTCAACCAAAGCCATCAAAAACTCATGCGCCAAATGTGGGTGCGAGCCGCCGTGACCAGCCCCTTGAGTAAAACTCAGGTGGGTGTTTTCGGCTACATCGTAAACTCCTTGGGTGGTAAAACGTTGAATGCCTTCGGGCAACAAGTGGGCAAAATCGGGCACTTTTACCCGTTCGGGGATTTCATGCTCTTCTTTTTTGGCGGTGTGAATCACTGCATCTTCCCCTTCAATGAGCGGCCACTCAAACGATTTTTTGGTGCCGTACACTTCAAAACTTTCGCGGTACTGGCGGGCTAGATCGAACAAAGAGCGGTATACGTAGGCACTCAAGTCGCTGTCCTTAAACTTGATGTGGGCGGATTCCACGGCAAAGGGAGAATTGTGGATTTTCGCCAACTCTTCCCGAATGGTACCCGAACCAAAACAAGAAACGTATTCCGCTTCCAATTTCAACAAACCTGCCACCGGGCCTACACAATGCGTGGCATAATGCATCGGCGGCAAGCCTGGCCAATAATCGGGCCAACCATCCATGTCTTGTTGGTGCGAGGCTTTGAGGAACTGTACTTTGCCCAGTTCACCTTTCTCGTACAATTCCTTGACGAACAAAAACTCGCGGCTGTACACCACCGTTTCCATCATCATGTATTTTTTGCCCGTGGCCTTGCTCAGTTTCACAATTTCCATACACTCCTCCACCGAGGTAGCCATGGGAACGGTACAGGCCACGTGTTTGCCTGCTTTGAGGGCCTTCAGGGTTTGTTCTGCGTGGTTGGGGATGGGGGAGTTGATGTGGACTGCGTCAATGTTGGGGTCTTTGAGCAGTTCATCATAATCAGTGTAGCGTTTTTCAATGTTGAATGCATCGCCAATATTGTTCAGGTTGGTTTCATTGCGTTGGCAAATGGCATACATATTGGCATGAGGGTGGCGCTGGTAAATGGGGATAAATTCGGCCCCAAAGCCTAGGCCAACGATTGCGATGTTTATTTTTTTCATGCTGTGCAGGTGTTATAGGATATGAATTTAGGTTTTTCGATTAGGTTTACTAAACTTTGAAAGTTTAGTAAACCTAATCGAAAAAACGTAAACCCATTCGTGTTTAGAGTAATTTTTTAAGGTAGTTGATGCTGTCTCGCATCAATTGGGTTTCGGATTCAAACATGGGGCGCCAGATGTTTGCCGCCGCCAATTTCATGCTGAAGGCTTCAATGCTCAGCATACCTTGGTAGTCCATCGATTTCAAGGTGGCGATGATTTTTTCAAAATCAACATGGCCCTTGCCGACGGTGCTCCGGTCGTTTTCGGATAGTTGTACGTGAACGAGTTTGTCCCCACATTTTTGCAGGGCGGCGGGGATGTCCTTTTCTTCGATATTGGCGTGAAAGGTGTCAAACATGATCTTGCAAAGCGGATGATCAACCTCCTTGACAAAGCGCAGCATGTCATCGGTGCAAGTAAAAAGGTAGGTTTCAAAGCGGTTCAAATATTCGATGCCCAAAGTGATGTTTTTCGTCGCAGCGTATTCAGCCAGGGCCCGAATGTGTGCCACCCCGCGTTGCCATTCGGCTTCGGAAGCAGGTTGGCCGGTGAATACCCCCAAAGCCGAGTGAATCGGCCCCATCAGCAATTTTGCGCCGATTACGGCGGCGCAGTCCAGGGCTTTTTTGTTGTTGTCGAGTGCATGTGCGCGCATGGAGGCATCGGCACTGAGCGGGTTGGCATCAGGGCCGTTGATGGCCACCGCGAGGCGTTGCAAGCCCAGATCGTCCAGTTTTTGGCGCCAAATGTGCCAATCAGCGGGGTTCAAATTGAAAATAGGCACTTCTACTCCGGCAAAACCCAGGGATTTGATTTCATCGAGTACGGGAAAGAGCGCCGGAGTAATGTCTGTACCCCAGAGCAAAAGATTCATTCCAATTTGCATGCGATCTGTGTTTAAACAAAGCTAGTCGTAACGGACAATTTAAAATAGGCGTGATTTTACTATTTTTGACTGTATTTTGATATTTTTTACTAATCAAGGTAGATTTTTTGTTAATATTCAGTAGATAAACATGAAACCACTGCTCAAGAAGTCGCTCGAAAGCCT
This sequence comes from Haliscomenobacter sp., assembly GCF_040403615.1. Taxonomy (NCBI): domain Bacteria; kingdom Pseudomonadati; phylum Bacteroidota; class Saprospiria; order Saprospirales; family Haliscomenobacteraceae; genus Haliscomenobacter; species Haliscomenobacter sp. The sequence continues at coordinate 10,558 of NZ_JBBAKG010000093.1, forward strand.
CAATCAGTCCTACCTGGTACGGAACCTGAAAGAGCCCTATTTCGACCCCAATTGGCATTTTCATCCCCATTATCAATTGTTCACCGTGATTGAAGGCAGTGGCACCCGCTTTATCGGCGACGACATTCGCCAATTTGAAGCCGGGGATACCGTTTTTTTAGCCCCCAATATGCCCCACCTGTGGCGCAGCGACCGCGCTTATTTTGAGCGGGATTCAAGCCAGCAAACACAAGGCATCGTGGTGTATTTTACCGAAGATTTTCTGGGCAAAGACTTCTTCGAAAAGCCTGAAATGTATGTCATCAAACAGCTGCTTGCCTCCAGCGAGCGGGGCTTGGACCTGACCCATAGCCATAGCCTGAAAGCAGACATCGTTGCAGATTTAATCGAATTGGATGCCCTGAGTGGTTTTGAGGGCGTTCTGAAACTCTTGTCCATTTTACAAAAACTATCCACTTGCACAGACTACCAATTCATAGCCAGTGTCAATTACGAAAACACCCATAAAATTTCGGAAACGGAACGCATGCGCCTGGTGCACGAATACGTACTCAAACACTACAAAGAAAAAATCAGCTTATCTGCCGTAGCGGCACTGGCCAACATGAGTGAAGCCGCCTTTTGCCGCTATTTTAAAACCCGTACCAACAAGACTTTTTCAGATTTTGTACGCGAAATCCGCATTGGTCACGCCTGTAAACTGCTGTTGGCGGGGAAAATGTCTATTGCTCAGGTGGGGTATGAAAGTGGATTCAATACGGTGTCTAATTTCAATAGCCAGTTTAAAGCGATGAAGGGGAAAAGCCCGAAGCAGTATCAGAAGATTTATGTGGGGGGGTAAGAAGGTGACTATTGGCTTCCACTTCTTCCAAGGTACCCGCCGATCGATCATGAATCGGGCTATTTGCTCCGACTTATTTTTAAACCCCTCGAATTCGATGGGTTTAAAATCTGGATTGTTTGGGAACGATGAAGAAAAGAACCCAGAAAATCGGGTAGCATTTTGAAATTCATGCTCCAACCGCGGAGCGGTTCAATACAGAATAGCCCCGGTCGTCCGGGGAGTTGGAGGATTTAGGCGGGTTCCACAACCACGGTAGTGGTTGAACACGGTCGCCAAGGGGATTCAATCGCTGTTGGGGTTGTTGAACTCCTTTGAATTTTTAAAAAAAGGATAAGGCCAAGGAGTTAGAGCAGCTGTGTCAAGATGCTCCGTCAAAACTGCGACAGCTTGTCGCAGTTTTAGGTTAGAAACAGGATAATAAGCCATCGTAACACAAAACTGCAACGCAGCGTTGCAGTTTTGCCATTCTCATTAAGCTGACTTTCTGAATACCAACCTGTTTTTTACCCGTCTGGATTCCACTGCCCGTTTTTCGGTGTCCAGCTTAATGTCTTCTTCCAATTTCCTGGAATGAAGCTTGTACCAATAAGTAGCAGGTATCATGTTGTTGCTGTGGTGTTCCAATCGATACATCAATTCCAGGTTTGGGCTCTCTTTGTCATTCAGGATGCGGCTTAGTTTGGTCTTATGAATATCTAAATCAGCAGCAAAATCCGTACTGCTTTTTTTCAAAAGGCCAATGTATTGCTTCAACTGGCTTGAAAAGGAATAACTGGTTATAAACTCTGACTGATTGAAGTAGTCTTTTATCAGCAACTTCATCCGCATCAATTCACTTTGCAGAATTTGCTCATCGGACATTTCTTTCAGCCGCTCAAAGCGGAGCTTGCGAAATTCCTCGTCAGCTTGTTTTCGTTCTTCAGCGTTTAGCGTGCTTCTGAAAACAAAACTTTCGGCTATTTCTTCATCCGATAGTTCCTTCCTCAAATCCTCGTATGTTGGTTCCTTTAGCTTACTCATCTTCAAGATATTTGTTGATTAAAGTTTGTGAAGTAGGTCCTTCTATGCCCAAATAGCGGCCATATTGCCTAAATCCATAGTTGGACTGATAGTGATCGATCAAGAGGGTTTTGGGTTCAAGCGATACAAATCCATAATACCCTCTTTTTATTGCTAGCTCTGCCGCAAACGCAATCAGACATCCGGCAATAAAGTCTATCGTTTTGTCCTTGCCACGATGAGGCTTGGACACTTCCAGTAGATTCAAATGTATTCTATATTCTTCAGGAATATCAATCAAAGACATCAAGCCGAGTATCGTTTTCTCATCCGACAACAAGTAAATCTTGTACACTTCGTGTTCTTTTTCAGTTTCCCAGTCAAATGAAAAACCGGAATCTTTTTTAATGTCGCTATAGTCTTTACTGACAACTTCCGAGATTGCAGCTTCTAATGATTTACCAGAGGGATTGTGCTTTAGCTCCATAAACTTGTATTCTACTTTTGCGAAGATACGCAAAAAAGTTTATAAAATCAATAAACTCATGTGATTGTTTGGTTACTCATTGTTGGTTTTTTGGATTCGGCAGGTATTGAGACAAAAAACAAAAAAGCCACAATCAAACGTTACCGTCCAATTATGGCTTTTTTTAAAGATGTGATCCCGCTGGGACTCGAACCCAGGACCCCCTGATTAAAAGTCAAGTGCTCTAGCCAGCTGAGCTACGAGATCGGCTTTTGAAGAAACGTTTTGGCTAGAAAAACGCCCTTTTTTCTAAAGCGTTGCAAATATACGCCCAGATGAACCGATCTTCCAAGAAAAAGGTTTCTTTTTTTTCGCAAAAGATAAAAATAATCCAGCTAGGTAAGGGGTTGAGGAGGCACAGCTTGCGCTATCGCCTTGATAAACAGCTCAAAATCCAGGAAATTGCTGATCACCTGGGTGGCGCCCAAATTGAGTAGCACTTCGTGATCGTGGGCATGGCGGATGCCGACAAAGTCGAGATTGAGGTTGCGGGTGGTGTGTACATCCCATACCGCATCGCCGATGTACACCACGCGTTGTAGGGCAGGCGCTCGGTTTTTTACCACTTCGATGGCCTCATTGAGGATTTCTTCGCGGGTGTACTTGTCGTCGGCGCCGCTCACCCAAAAGTGCTGGCTGGGAATGCCCACGTGTTGCATTTTGATTTCTGCCGATTGTTTCCAGCCTCCGGTGGCTACGGCTACTGCGTAGGCGGGGTGTTCGAGGAGCTGTGCAACGGCTCGTGCAGCGCCGGGTACTTCCTGGTAGTGTTCGGGGTTTTGGGCGCGCAATGTACGCAGTCGTTCGCCGTAGAGCTGTTTGAAGGTGACGACCTCTGATGGATCTACTGGCCGCGCAAAATGATCGGCGATGACTTTTTCAAAGATGGTCGTGTCGCTTACATGGGGGTATTGCCTCCAGTCGATGGTGGGAAAAGGCTTGCCGTAGAGGTCGGTGTAGGTCTGGGCGAAGCAGCGGGAGTCGCGGTGCTCAGAATAGATGAGGGTGCCGTCTACGTCGAAGAGGATAAGGGTCATGTGGATTGAAAGTTTGAATTTGCTGGAGTTTTGATTTTAAAGCGAGATATTCTTTCCGCGATATTTTTTCCGCGACATCTTTCCGCGATATTTTTCCGTGACATCTTTCCGCGACACGATTAACCGCAGATGAACGGAGTTGACGCGGAGTTTCGCGGAGTTTTTTTTTGAGTATTTTGGAGTTTAGCCACCTGCGGTGGCGGGAGTTTGGGTGCTATCAAAATTGTGCTGTATACTTCAGGAACAGTTTGTGCATAGCTTCCTACTTGTATACTCTCTATCACCGCAGGTGATTTATACTCCTCGAAACTCAGTATCAACTCCGCTTGCGGTTCAAAAACTCCGTGGAACTCCGCGTCAACTCCTTTACTGCGGTTAAAAGTGTCGCGGAAAAAAACTCCTCTCCTCTACTCCGGTTGCACGCTCACCGCCGTCCAGCCTCCATCCACGATCAAAGTCTGACCGGTAACGTGCCGTGCCTGTGGAGACACCAAAAACAGCGCTGCTTCCGCAATATCGATTGGACTAGCCGGGCGACCCATCGGGGTGATGCCCGACCAAACCCGGTCATAATCAGGATCATGCAAGGTTCGTTCCGTGGTAGTTGCTCCGGGGCCGATGGCATTGCAGGTGATGCCGTAAGGCGAAAGCTCTACCACCAGGTTTTTGGCCAGGATCTGGATGCCCCCTTTGGTCATGGCGTAGGCCCCCAGGTTCTTGTGGGCCTGCGTACCCACCACCGACGACATCAACAACAAGCTCCCTCCTGTACCCTGTGCCCGCATTTGCTTGGCCGCAATTTGGGCCAGGAAGAAAGTGCCCCGCATGTTGAGGCCCATTACCTCCTCGAATTGCTCGGGCTGAAACGCCCAGAAGTCGCCGAAGTGGGTGATACCCGCGTTGGCAATGGCGATGTCCAATCGGCCAAATTCCTTGACGCAGGTTTGCACCATGGCTTCGATGGTATCGATTTGACTGACATCCCCGGGGAAGGCCAGGCAATTGCCTCCTTCCCAGCGGATTTCTTCGGCAGCGCACTCGGCCAATTCGGGGTCGCGGTCGTTGAGCAAAACTGCGGCTCCCCGCAAAGCGAGTTGGCGACAAATTTCGTATCCGATGCCTTGCCCGGCTCCGGTTACCACGGCAACTTTTTCTGTGAAGGTCATGCTTTAGTTGGGTTTTAGGTATTTAGGGTTGACGGCGCTTCGGCTTTACTCAGCGACCTTCAGGCTTACGGCGCTTCGGCTTCGCTCAGCGACCGTCAGCCTGAAGGTCGCTGAGCGAAGCCGAAGCGCCGTCAACCCTAAACTATCTTTAATGCGAATCCCGGGTAACCGAGCTTCCTGAGCCGCCTTTCAAAAAATCCAAATCTGCGCCCAGGTGCGATTGGGTGACGTGGTGTTGGTACAGGTGCACATAGCCCCGTGATTCAAAAGTAGGCGCTTGCCATTCGGCGCGGCGTTTGGCCAGTTCTTCGGGAGAGACCTCAAGGTTGAGGCTGCGGTTTTCCACATCCAATTCGATGAAGTCGCCGTTTTGCACGAGGGCAAGCGTACCGCCTGCTGCCGATTCGGGAGAAACGTGCAATACCACCGTGCCAAAACCGGTACCACTCATACGACCATCAGAGATGCGCACCATGTCTTTTACCCCTTTTTCAAGCAGCTTGGTTGGCAGCGCCATATTGCCCACTTCCGGCATGCCCGGATACCCTTTGGGGCCCACCGATTTGAGCACCATGATGCAACTTTCGTCGATGTTCAGGTTGGGATCGTCCACCCGGGCGTGGTAATCTTCAATGTCTTCAAACACCACTGCCCTACCCCGGTGCTTGAGCAATTCCGGTGAGGCGGCAGAAGCCTTGATTACGGCACCATTTTCGGCCAGGTTGCCTTTGACCACTACGATACCCGCCATGGGGTTGATGGGTTTTTCCAGATCACCAATCACTTCTTTATTGTAGTTTTCAAATTCCAGGGCGTTGTCCGTAATGGGTCGGCCATTGACAGTGATGGCGGGATGCAGCAGGTCGCCCATTTCTTTCATCAAGGCAGGCAGGCCTCCTGCATAGTAGAAATCCTCCATAAAAAAGGCGCCAGAAGGCTGCAAATTGGCCAGCAGTGGCACGCCACGGGAATACACGTCAAAATCGTTGAGGTCTAAATCAACCCCAATGCGCCCAGCCATGGCGAGCAGGTGGATCACGGCGTTGGTAGAGCCGCCAATGGCAGCATTGACCTTGATGGCGTTTTCAAAAGCCTCGCGGGTGAGGATGTCGGACAGGCGCAGGTTTTCGCGTACCATCTCTACGATGCGCATGCCTGAATAGTGCGCCAGCACCTTGCGGCGGGAATCAGAAGCGGGGATGGCCGCATTGCCGGGCAAAGACAAGCCCAGGGCTTCCACCATACAGGCCATAGTGGATGCAGTACCCATCACTGCACAGTGGCCACGGCTGCGGCCCATGCAGGCTTCCGCTTCGCGAAACTCATCGGCGCTCATTTGTCCGGTCTTATAGGCTTCGTTGAAGCGCCATACATCGGAGGTGCCAATGTCTTTGCCGCGGTATTTGCCCGTGAGCATAGGGCCTCCTGATACTACAATCGTCGGGATGTTTACGCTGCAAGCGCCCATGACCAGGGAGGGGGTGGTTTTGTCACAACCGCAAAGCAAGACTACCGCATCCATCGGGTTGGCGCGAATGGATTCTTCTACGTCCATACTCACCAGATTGCGGTACAGCATGGCGGTGGGTTTGATCAGGGTTTCGCCCAGCGACATTACCGGGAACTCTACCGGAAAACCGCCTGCTTCGTAAATTCCATGTTTGACGGATTCCGCCAATTCGCGAAAATGGGCATTGCAAGGCGTGAATTCCGACCAGGTATTGCAAATGCCGATGACGGGTTTGCCTCGAAATTCATGGTCAGGAATGCCCTGGTTTTTCATCCAGGCGCGGTAAATAAAGCCGTCTTTGCCCTTTTTGCCAAACCAGCCTTGGCTGCGGAGGGCCTGTTCTTGTGTGTCTTCTTGTTTGCTCATGTCTAAGTTCCGATCAAGTTTGGCAATAAAGATAGTTGCGGAACGGCGATCGGACGAAAAAATAACCCAGAAAATTGGGGAAAACTACGACGCTCATCGATATTAATTGGCAGTACGTACAGTTGTAGGCATATTTGTGGCCGATGATATCAAATAACTAAGCCACAAACCATGAAAGTCCCTCAATTTTTCCTAACTTCATGCCGCCTAAGTAGTAGGGCAAAAATAAGTGTTTCATCGCCATCTAAAAATCACAAACCATATGGGAATCTCTTTCATAGTCCTGCTTTTATTCGTTGCGTTTGTCTTATTCTCCGGTATTTTTACCGTAAGACAGCAAACCGCCTACATGATCGAACGATTGGGCAAATTTCACAGCGTCAGAACGGCGGGCCTGCAGTTCAAAATCCCTATCATCGACAAAACCGCGGGCCGCATCAACCTGAAAATCCAGCAATTGGACGTCGTTGTGGAGACCAAAACCAAAGACAACGTTTTCCTCCGCTTGAAAGTCTCTGTACAGTTCAAGGTACTGGACGAGAGCATTTACGAAGCCTTCTACAAACTCCAGAATCCAACCGAGCAAATTACCGCATATGTGTTTGATACGGTGCGCTCTGAAGTACCCAAAATGCGCCTTGACGATGTGTTTGAACGCAAAGACGACATCGCCATGGCCATCCGCCGAGAACTGGAAGATGCCATGAATGAATACGGCTACGGCATCATCAAGGCACTGGTTACCGACATTGACCCCGATCAGGCGGTTAAAAACGCGATGAACCACATCAATGCCGCTGAACGCCAAAAGCTATCGGCGGAATACGAAGCGGAATCCGAACGCATCCGCATTGTGGCGCGTGCCAAAGCGGAGGCAGAATCCAAGCGCCTGCAAGGTCAGGGTATTGCCGATCAGCGGCGCGAGATCGCCAGAGGTTTGGAAGAATCGGTTGACTTGCTCAACAAGGTCGGCATCAATTCCCAGGAGGCATCCGCGTTGATCCTGGTGACCCAACACTACGATACCCTCCAGCAAATTGGTCAGCACAGCAACAGCAACCTGATTTTGTTGCCCAATGCCCCCACGGCGGCCAGCGATATGCTGACTCAAATGATCACTTCCTTCGTAAGTACGCAGGAATTGGCCGAACAAATGAAAATCAGAAATCCAAAGAACGCCAACGTGAAAGTGCTGGAACAGCCCAAACAAGAAATTGTGCTAAACAATCCCAATGAGGCGAAGTAAGGCACGGGATTAGTTAAGCAAATACCGTTAAAAATGGCTGATTGGCAATACCCTGCGTATGTCGGTCAGCCATTTATTTATTACTCCTTTTTTTGAAAAGAAAACCCCAGGATTGATCGTTCAAGTGTTTCTCTCAAATCAAATTGAAAAACCAGCATGAAGGTCCTGAAAGTATTGATTTTGTTTTTGGCCGTTTTCACCCAAACCGGAATGGCTCAAGAAGCGCTGGGCTTGCGTTTGCAGCAATTCAGCGGCATCAACTGCACCATTCTCAACCCTGCCCTCGGTGGATTGTACCCCAAAAAATGGGACATCAATCTGGTAGAGACGGTCAATTCCATTAGCAACAATTATGCTTTTTTTGAAAAATCCAAAGCGGGAGAATTCAATCGATACAACAGCGTTCAAAACCTATACAGCAGACCCGACCTGGGCAATGACCAGAATCCTGGTGCCAATAGCCTGGTGGTGGATTATTATACCCGCAAAAATTCCTTTTATGGGAATGTTTGCGCAACGGTTTTAGGGCCTTCTTTTTTACTTCGCTTTGGCCAACACGGTATTGGGTTCACCACGCGGCTGCGCCTGGAGACCGAGACCACTTTCCCTTCCGATTTGGGCTATTACACGTACAATACCAATCGCGGCAAAGTCAACATGACTCCATCTCACTTCAGCAGCATGGCCTGGCGTGAATTGGGGCTGCACTACGATTATGCCATCTCGTCGGGCGATGACCGTTCCTTGATTTTGGGGGTCAATCTGCGTTATCTGCAAGGTTACGAGGCCCTTTCAGTGTTCAATAAAACCTTCAGTTACCAACAAATCCGTCCAGACAGTTTTGAAGTCAGTTCTGGCGAAGCCACCCTGATGTTTACCACTGGCAACCTGGGGGCAAATGCCAATACGCCTTACGAAGCCAAAATTCAGGGCAGCGGGCTTGGACTGGACATCGGCGCCATCTATTCCTACCGAGGCGAGCGCTGGAATTGCAATGTGGGGGTGTCTCTCAACGATTTGGGGAATATCGTTTTCCGCAACAATGGGCAAATGCACCATTTTAGCAATGATTCCACCTTGATTTTCAATACTGCACCTTATACCAACTGGACGGACGCCGCAGACGTGACCAACAAAGCCGCCAATTTAAGTAATTTACTCAGTGGCGATCCACGTACTTCCCTGGTCGACTCCTCTTTTACCATGGGGCTTCCGGCGCATCTGGTGGTGCATGGTGGACTGTATAAAGATTCAGGATGGCGCATGTTTTTTGTGGTGCAGCAATCCTTGCCGCTCAAGGGCAACCAATTGCACAAAGCGAGTTATGCCTCCATTGTTCCTGGATGGGAAAACAACTGGATTGGAGCCTACGCTCCATTAACTGTCTATCGATGGCAACTCATCAGGGTTGGTGCGGCGATACGTCTAGCTTTTCTGACCATTGGTACCGACAACCTGATCCCCTGGATGGTGCGGGGCAAGCTTTCCGAAGCTGGGTTCTATGCCGCCATCAAGCTCAGCCCCTGGCCAAAGAATATGTCAACAGGCGACAATGCCAAAGGGGGCAAGGGAAAAAGAGGCAAGGGCATGGATTGCTATTCATTCTAGAGAGATTCTTTAGCCAGGATCACTTTTTATCCCTTGAAAAGTCGAATTCAACCCATTTCTATCCAACTTTAGGGTCATTCTCTACTTTTACGAAAAAAAACGATGGAGGCATTAGAAAAAAGAAACTGGGGATTGGGGCTTTTGCTGAGTTTGTTGCTGGCAGGAGGCATGCTGGTGAATGCTTACCAATCCTTCGAAGATGCGCAAGGAGAGTGTTTCAACTGCTTTGACGGTCAGTATGATTTTCTAAAAAATACTGTCCTGCCCACTGCCTTATTGTGGTTGGGAGGCTTATTGGGCGGATTGATCATCCATCATTATGTTACTCCTGCGGTAGTGCGTCAGCGCTTTGGGGTGGTAGCCATTTTAGCCAGCATCATTGCGCTCATTTTTGTTTTCGGAGCGGCGGCGGCCTATGGGTATTTCAACATTGAACTCTATCAAAACGATGGCGAAGATGGCCCAAATGCCAATTCTTATTTTAGTGCCTTGCATTTGGTACAGGACAGTTTAAAGCTATTCATGGTTATTTTAGCCTATGAAGCAGTGGCGGAATTGTATTATTTTTTGGTTGATCGCGCTAAAGAAAACCGGAGTCTCGTGCTCAAAACCCTGGCCGAATTCATCCTTTTTTCCTGCGTTTTGTTCATGTTGTGGTACGTTGCAAAATTAAGTTACATCGTCATCACCAACAATGATTATAGCGAAAACCGGATTGCTCAACTGCGCCATTGGATCGTTCCGATCCTTCTGCTGCACCTGCACTGGTTTTATCGTTGTATCCCCATTATCGAAGGAAGTTTTGCAGGCGACAATCGGTTTCGATTTGCGGAGCTGCTGGTTGTGCCTATTTTTATCTTTCTTTTCCTGGGCTCTCTGCCTCAAAGTAGCTTGGGTAGGAGTTTGCTTTTACCCTTAATTGCTATTCATGCCCTGGGTATTGGCAGCGCCTATTTGAGGTCTATTTTTATTGGTGAAAAACGAACTTTCCTCACCGAAGTCACTCAATCTTCCGCCGAACTCGGTGCCCTCCGTGCGCAGATCAACCCGCATTTTTTGTTCAATGCGCTCAATACCCTCTATGCCATTGCAATGAAGGAAAACAGTGAAAAAACCGCCGATGGCATCCAGAAACTGGGCGATATGATGCGCTTCATGCTGCACGAAAACCACCAAAACCGCATTCCGCTGTCCAAAGAAATCGAATACCTGCACAACCTGATCAGTATCCAGGAATTGCGGCTGGATGAGAATCAGCAAATAGAACTGAAGATCAATCTACAAAACCCCGATCGGGACGTATTCATTGCCCCCATGTTGCTCAATCCTTTTGTGGAAAATGCGTTCAAGCACGGCATCAGTTTTAGAAACCCTTCCTGGATTTACATCACCCTTACCCACGATCCCGAGCATATTTTTTTCAAGGTGCACAACAGTTACCATCCCAAAGCGGAAAACGAACTCGACCCCGAAAAAGACAGCCACGGCATCGGGCTGGACAATGTGCGCAAGCGCCTGGATTTGTTGTATCCAGACAAGCATGAGCTGAGCATTCAGGTGTCCGAACACGATTATTTTGTATCTTTAATCTTGACCATTGTTTAAGCAAACATGAAACTATCTGCCATAGCCATCGATGACGAACCCAAAGCCCTGGAAGTGGTGCAAATGCACGCGGCCAAAGTGCCCTTCGTTGACCTGCAAGCGAGTTTTATCGATGCGTTTGAAGCCTTGCCTTATTTGCGCGAGCACAAGGTAGACCTGCTGTTTCTCGACATCAAAATGCCGGATATTTCCGGGATTGAATTTGCGCAGATTTTGAAAAATGGCCCACTGGTGGTTTTCACTACGGCCTACAGCGAATACGCAGTACAGGGCTTTGACTTGGATGCCGTGGATTATCTGCTGAAACCGTTTTCCCTGGCGCGTTTCACCAAGGCTTGCAACAAGGCGCTGGAAATGAAAAACCGCAATGGGGCGGAAACACCACCGGAATTCATTTTTTTGAAGACGGGCTACGAAGAAGAGAAAGTCTTTTTGAAAGACATTTTATACGTGGAAGCTGCTGGAAATTACATGACCTATGTGCTCAAAGAACGCAAGTTGATGTGCCGTCAAAATGTACCTGAAGCACTGCAAAACTTACCTGAACAGGATTTTGTAAGGATTCACCGTTCTTTTATCGTGGGTGTCCAACACGTAGAAAAAATTGCCCGCCAACAGGTATGGGTCAATGGGACTGAAATCCCGATTGGCGCATCTTTTGAAGACAGTATTGGTTTGATAAAGGAGCGGTTGAATCCGTGACAAGTGCTTTTTTCACAATCATGCAGCTGCATATTCTGTATACATGCGGTCTTCTGGTGCTTGTAAACCCAGCACAATATCCTGAGCTGGAACGCCCATGCTTACCAATTCTTTTGCAATGAGTATATCCGTTCGGTTTTCTTGCAACCAGATTTTTCCATCTTTAATGTCAAAATGAAAGACGACAGAGAAAGTGTACCTATGGTTATTCCACCCCAAACGCAACAATTGAAAGTGATTTTGCTCCAGGTCAATTATGGTCTGAGCAGAAACTCCATTTGCACTTTGATTGAATCGTTCTGCATAATAGGAAAGCAGTTGCTTTAGAATCTGCTGATAGTGTGTTATTTTTTGATCCATTGGAGTATTGTTTTTTGTTCAGGATCGAAAATCAATAAACTAACCTTGTATCGTTCAATTGCCTTTGTCGGCAAAGTAAGTTTCATTAATTTTTCATACTTTGTTCCAGTCATTGCCAAGTAAATGACTCGATCAGGTTCTTGGATTTCAATTCCAATTCGGTATTCCAAAAACTGCCCAAAAGCTTCATGAAAATCATATGCTAAGCTTTCGCCAAGAAAGCTTTTCAGTTCAATTGCAATTTTGGTTCCTTCTTTCTCAGCCGCAATTACTTTTTCGGCTCCTAAATCAACCTCATAATTGGTTTCAGACATTGCAAGGATGTATGGATCGTGGGTGATGATCCATCCGTCTTTTTCTAAAGACGCTCTGGGCTCCTGATGAAATTTATCCTTAGCCGCCATAGTGCAAAAATAAACAAATTTAGTTGGAAAAAGCTCAAAAATAAGGTGTGCTTTTAAATTATCCAATAATGTAATTTGATTGAATTTGGAAATTATAGAGGTAACACTTAACTTGCGATGCACAAC
>NZ_JBBAKG010000094.1:0-22976 GCF_040403615.1 Haliscomenobacter sp.
GGAGCAGCCCTGTACGAAGACAGTGTACAAGTCACCGTCAACACGGGCGACCCCTTCGTACGAGCACTCAGTATGAACCAACAAAACGACAGTCGGTTTGGACTTGGCTTGTTTGCTGCCGATGCCTCTTTTGGAGTAGCACAAGCAATGGGCTTGGGTTACGCAGATGCGCAGGCCAGTGCCAACTCGGTATATGAGTACCGGATTGCCTTTTACAGCGCGGATTCAACTCAGCTAGTGGGTTCCTGGCGCACCCAGATCGATACCCGGGTGGCGCAAAGCTTGCCTGCCTTGCCCGTGCCTGCCATAGAGATCAAGGTCAAAGATGTATTGCTGTCTTGGTCCAAACAAGGACTGGACATGTATTACACCGGCTATGATGTAGAGCGCTCTGCCGACAATGGCAGTACCTGGCAAAAGCGCAATGAACACCCGGTGTTGCCTCCTGAAACCGAAACAGCACTACGGCCAGATGTGGTTTTTTTCACGGATACCCTGAATTCGGAAACCACAACCTACCGTTTTCGATTGAGGGGGCATTCCATTTTTGGCATCAGCGCAGTAGGAAATAGCTCCGACGCCAAAAGCACCCCACCACCCCTGGCGGAAAAGCCCTCCATCACGGAAGTGACTCCTGAAACAGGCAGTAAATTGCTGGTGAAATGGACTTTCCCGAGTAGTTTGAATGCCCAACTCAAAGGCTTTAAGGTATACCGTTCACCTTTAGTTGATGGGCCTTTTGTGGCCATTGGCGGTTTGCAGGGATCAAGCGTCCGGCAGTACAGTGATGCCACTCCTCTGCACACCAATTACTATGTCGTAAAGGCCGTTGACCAATTTGACCAGGAATGGGAATCACTTGCTTTGTTGGGGCAGCCCGAAGACAATACGCCTCCTGCAAAAGTCAATGGACTGAGCGGAAAAATCGATGTGTCAGGGTTGACTATTCTGAACTGGACAGCTAATTCTGAAGCTGATGTGCAAGGCTATCGCGTTTATCAGGCAGACGCATTGGATGGTGATTACACTCAAATCAATGGCGAGATCGTCATGGGCAATGCCTTTTCTATTCAGGTACCCATGAATACCAGTGCTGAAAATGTTTATTTCAAAGTGCTGGCGGTAGATTTTCGCGAAAACTTGGGAGAAGAGTCCGCCCCACTGGTGCTAAAACGCCCGGATGTAATCCCTCCGGCTCAACCCAATTTGGCGGCAGTAGAGCCTGTAAGCATTGGCATCAAAGCCCAATGGTCACCCAGTGTAAGCAAGGATGTAGTGCTGCATGAGGTACAACACCGTTCTTTATTGCAAGCAGATTGGACAACGATTGCCACTTTGAATGGGGCGATTAGCGGCGATCAAATGACCCTGGATACCGCATTGAGTGGTGCTGCAGATTGGGAATACCGCATTGTAGCTACCGATGAGGCGGGGTTAAGCAGCATTTCTCCAATCATGAAGGTCACCTTACCCAATGTAAAACGTCCTGATGTAAGCCAGGTCAAAGCTGAAACAACAATTGTAGACAACAAAGCCGCAGTAAAGTTGAGTTGGGAGTATCCTAAAGATCCGTTCTTGCGCGAATTTGCAGTGTACCGCTCCGAAAACAATGGCCCGGCTCGGGTGTACCGTTACCTGGAACTGGCCAAGTTTCCGCCCTTGGCAGAAGTGGAGCAAGGCAGGCAGTACTATGTTTGGCGGGATACCCAAACGCAAGTTGGGGTTACTTACCATTACCAGATTGTGGCAAAATTTATGGATGGCAGTGCCTCTGGGATGTCATCGGCTGTAGCAAAATCATTGTAAATCAGAAAAAAATAGCTCCATGAAAAAAATAAGCCTCTTTATCTTCTTGTTGCTCCCCAGCATCAGCCTCCTGGCCACCATCCGCATCATCAGCACCTCCCCGGCTACGGCCAGTTGCAACGGCGGCATCTACGTAGAAGCTACCGGCACGGCAGGTCCTTTCAGTCTCAAAATCACCAATGCGAGTGGCTACTTGCTGGAAAGAGCGATGAGCAGCCCTACGGAATCCATCACGGGTTTGTGCAGCGGGGAGTATACGGTGCAGGTATTCAATGCGTTTGGCTGTGCCAAAACGCTGCTGGCGGAGGTCAGCGCAGGAGCGGGACTACTGAGCCAGCTCGCTCCTCAAAAACAAGATGAACAAGCGGCCTTGTCCAGCATATGGAAAGCCAAAGCCTATCCCAATCCATTCAGCACTGATTTTCAGGTAGAACTCGATTGGGATCGTCTACAGACGGAAGCAATTCAAGTGGAGGTGCTCAATGCCCTGGGGCAAGTGGTCAAAACCCAGCAGCAAAGCCTGGTACAGGGGCGCAATGTGTTTCGGGTGGAGTTGAACGATCCGAGTTCGCGAGGGCTGTTGCAGGTGGTGCTGCGAGATAAAAGCGGTAGACAGATTTGGTTGAAGGTGGTGCAGGTGCAGCGGTAATGGGAGTGACGAATTTTTCGAAAGACGAGTGACGAATGGGGTGAAGGGGAATGACGAATTTTTCGAGTGACGAATGACGAATACCCAGGCACTTCGGCTTCGCTCAGTGACCGGGGTATTCGTCATTCGTCACTCGAAAAATTCGTCATTTGCTCCAGCTTCTGGGTACTAATGTGCAATGGTCACGACTTGATCTGATGACAATTTAAAAAATCATCTGATGTGAATTGTGCCAGATGGGAGCTATGTCAAAAGAAATTGAATAACGAATGGGAAGCTACAAGTTATGAATGATGAGTGATGAGTGATGAATGATGAGTTATGAGTTGGTACACAATTTTTGCTTTTATGCAATTTTATAGTCATAACTCATAACTCATAACTCATAACTCTTTATTCCTATCTCACCAGTGCAGACACTTTTTTCAGTTTAGACTGACTTACACTGAATACAGGACTATAGCTGTCCTTTCTTTTATGGATCAATCCGGCGTGATGCATCAGCTCCAGACGATCGTGCAACAAGTCTGCATCCATTTTGGTGTGAATGAGCAAATCAACCCAGGTTGATTCTGGCCATACCTTCAGGCAGCCCAATACAGCTGCAGTATCTGGATGACACAAGACTTCTAGAATTTTAATTGCGTTTGTCACTTTTTCTCCATCTGGGAAAAAGCGGGATTTCATGCTAGTGTTCATAATTTGTTATTAGTGTTTCATAAGCAAAGACAACAGGAATACATTCCATTAGTAGGCTTTTACGAATCCTTGTCCAAAAGGTTACATTGAAGGGTGATTTTTTTTTATTTTTCACCCGTGGAATTTTATCACCAAAAAACCGTTAGACCATGCCTATCAGAATGGAAGATGATGACCCTCAAAATGGAGGGAGACGCCCCGATTCGAATAACAACAATCGAGGAGGTGGAGGAGGAATGGGCTGGTTGATCCAGCTTTTGCCTCTGGCCATTTTATTTTTGATCAAGCGCCCAAAATTGCTTTTTCCCATCCTGATTCTGGGAGGAATCTGGTACTTCTTCTTGGGTGGCCAGGAGATGATAAGTGGAGGAGGAGATCATACTGCTTATGTAGACCAACAGGACGAGGGTTCGCCTGTGCAGTTTTCTTTGGGCGCATCTTTAAGCCCTGAAAACTTTGACAAAATTCATGTGTTTGAGCCATTGGCATCAGGCGAATCAGGCAGTTTGAACAGTTTGCCCAGTAAAGTAAGCTTGTTGTCTTTTGCCCCCCGCCGGATGCACCAGGGAGGTCAGGGTTCATGTGTAGGTTGGGCGAGTGCCTATGCTGCGCGTACCATCCTGGAAGCGCGGGCAAGTGGCCAAAATGCCAATCAGGTTACGTTTAGTCCGGCGTATTTGTACAACCAGATTCACCTCGACAATTGCGACGGCGCTTACATGGACAAAGCCATGAAATCCATGATGCAGAATGGGGCTATGCCTTTCCGGTCTTTTGAATACGATGAATCCGCCTGCGACAATTATCCATCGCAAACCGAAATCCGCCAGGCGCAGCAGTACCGCATCAAAGGATTCAACCGCTTGACGAAAGGGGGGGATGACCTGGCTCCAGACGTTGAGGCCATCAAGCAGAACCTGGCGCAAGGTGCTCCTGTGGTGATCGGAATGATGGTGGGCGGATCTTTTATGAACAACATGATTGGCCGCAAGCTATGGCAACCTACCAGAAGTGACTACAACATGAGCGGATTTGGAGGCCACGCTTTGTGTGTCATCGGGTACGACGACAATTTTGAAGATGGCGCCTTTCAAATCATGAATTCCTGGGGCGAAGATTGGGGGGATCGAGGCATTTTTTGGATAACTTACGAAGACTTTGAGTATTTCACCAAAGAAGCTTACGGACTTTACCCCATGGGATCTGCACTAGATAAAAAGGTAGATCCAGGAAAATTGTCCATCGAATTTGGCTTGTACGACAACACCAAAAAGAGTGTAATTCCCGTAAAACAGGTTGGAGATATTGTGTTCCGTACCAATCAAGCACTGAGCAAAGGTCAGAAGTTCAAGGCATTGATTGCGAATTCTATCGACTGCTACGTGTACATTTTTGGTCAGGAAACCGATGGTTCCAGCTATGTTTTGTTTCCGTACAATGAAAAACACGACCCGTATTGTGGGATTGTGGGTACCCGACTTTTCCCCAAAGAACAGTCGATGACCCCAGATGCAAAGGGAAACAAGGACTACATCGCCATCGTATTTAGCAAAAAAGAACTGGATTATGAGGCGATGAACGAAGAGATCAATACTGCGGATGGCAACAGCTATGCCGATCAATTGAAAGCTGCGCTGGGCAACGACCGGATGCGCACCGCCAGTTTTAAATCAGGAAAAAGCACCATTGCCTTTGATGCCGATGTGAAAGATGCCGCCCCCTTGGTTGGGGTTGTCATTGAAATTGATAAAAAATAACCGTAGCCCAATGTGGCTGCCTATAAAAAAGCCACCTGGCGCACTCCGCCAGGTGGTCCCATTTTCGCACACTGATTATTATTTATCTTGCTGTATTAGAAGCGGATACCCGCACTCAGCGTCAATACATTATTTCGACCAGTGGTATTGGCGAAATAATTTGACATGCCAATTTCATAGTTGAGGTCTACGGTCAGGAAAGCCAAATCCATGCCCAGTCCAGCGTTGGCACCCCAGGTGAATGTCTTCAAATCGCTTTTGCTAAAGGGGATCCCCGCTTTTTCAGTTACCCCCAAAATCATGGTTGGAGTGATCCCACCTTTCAAGTACAGGTTGAGGAGTTGTTTTTTGCCGGTAAGGTCAAATCCAATGTTCACTGGAGCCTTAATGGCCTGGATCGTGGTCTCTTCATCAAATCTTAGGCGGGTATCGGTATTGATGTCATTCACCAGACGGGCGGTATAGCTATTGTAGTGCAATCCAGGAGTGAGGAACAATTTCTTGCCACCAAAACGGAAATCTACCCCTGCGTTCCAACCCACTTTTGCTGCTGCGGTCAAATCGCCCAAGTTGCCATCTACTGCGGAAAGGTTTACCCCAACTTTGGGATTGATTCTGGTTTGGGCTTGAGCGCTATATGCTGAAATAGTTATCAAAGCCACTGCTACAATTGCCTGCAAAGTTTTCATTGATTGATGTTTTTTGGTTTCAAAATTGAATACGACCCTAAAACGCATGAACTATTTCGTTTTCGCACGTCCAAAGGGTACTTAAACATAACTTTAAAGTTTCCTTTAGAAAGCATTAACAGATGGGCAATGCCCAAAATTGAGTCTTTGGTGTGGTGAAACCTGGAGTTCGGCTTACCCGCAATTGAAAACCCGAGGCCCTCTGAAAGGATACATTCGGGCGATGAAATTTTTGTCCTCAGCAGAAAGTTGAATGTTCCAGCGCACTTCAGATCCATCGAGCGTCAATTGCTTGGATACCGGATAGTGCATGATCGAGAGGGGATCGTACTGGCAGAATTGGGTTTGTACACTGCTGTATTTGCGAAACAGGTTTTGATCTACATCTTCTTTTTTCCAACCCTGAGTCTGGGCATAGTATGCGTATACTTTTTCCAAATCCCATTGAATGTTTTGCAGGGGGTGCTGGTGCTCGTGGATTAGCCCCAGGGCATGTCCAAACTCGTGCAAGGTAGTCCGACGAATTTCGTAGTCGGGAGTTCGATCAGAGAACCAGCCAAAATTCATGGTGCTGGAAAGCGAATCCAGGTAGAGGGCATCGCGGCCCATGTACGACCAGGAACCATCACGGGCATCCAGCCCGATGCGGATTTCGGCTTTGCCGCGGCGTACAAATTGAAAGCGAACATTGGCGTAGAGTTCCCATTCGCGGGCAGCCTTTTCGATGCGCAGGCGCAAGGGGTTGCTCAGGCTGTCCATAAATTTGACCCGAATGACCTGTCCAATGTTCCAAAGCTTGCTGCGAATCACTGCCGAGCGCAGCTTATCTTCTTCCAATTGCTTGTCGATGCAGGGATGAATGGCGGTTGGATCTTCTGCAAGTGTTTCGGTCTGTTGGTTGAGAAGAGTGCTTAGGTCAGCGTCGGTATCCTCCATCAATTCACAGGAAAAGCTTCCGAAGGCCAGGGTGATAGAGAGTGAAAAAATCAAATGAGCAATTTTCATGGCGGTATGTTTTAGTAGTGAACGACCAATTGTATTTACCTTACAAAGGTCGTTCAACCACTAGCGCTAAACATCGCCGCAAAAAGGGGTTCTGAAAAAATCCCCTTTAATGAGGAGAAAACTTCAATTCAAAAACCTGAACACCACCCGCCGATTTTTTGACCTGCCCTCTTCCGTGGCATTGCTGGCTGCGGGTTTGGATTCTCCATAGCCTTTGGTGGAGATTTTATCCGCTGCACAATTTTTGTCCAATAAAAACTGGCGCACTGATTTGGCGCGATTTTCGGAAAGCACCTGGTTGTACTCCGCAGAACTGGTATTGTCGGTATGCCCTTGGATCTCGATGCTCTTCCCGTTGTTTTTGATGAAGTTGGCCCACTCTTCCAGGTAAGCGAAGGATTCCGGCAAAATTTGATCCGATCCGATCGAAAACAGGATGTCTTTGGTTGGTACTTCGGTGTCTTTTTTAATTTCTGTGGTTACAATGGGCGCTGTGGCCGGGATTTTTGAATCTGTGTCCACTTTTCTCAATTCAGGAGTCAATAACATTGGAGGTGCATTGTCTGGGATGACCATCAGCTGAACTCTGTCTTGTGGAATGGGGATGAATACCTTGCCCGTAACTGGGTCAGGGCGCACTTTTACTACTAATTTATTAGTGCCTTTGTCGCGTACCTCTACTACACCACTGATGGGTTTGCCATCTTTGTCCACCACATTGGTTTCGTAAACGTATACTTGTTCTGGCTGAAATACCTTGGGGAGGTTGGTGAAAAAAATCTTGTTCTTGCCATTTTCTCCTACCACCATGTAAGCATTTTTTCCATCCAGACTTACCTTGAATTCCCAATCGTCACCGCTGGAGTTGAACAGCAATCCCATGTTCTGGGGCGTACTCCAGTTGGTCCAGGTATCGTCCAGTCGGGTACTGTAATACAAATCCAAACTACCAAATCCATTGTGTCCATTGGAACTAAAATACAGGGTTTTGTTGTCTGAGTGCAGGAATGGAGTACGCTCATCACCAATAGTATTGATGATGGGGCCGAGATTCCGCGGTTCTTGCCATTTGCCTTTGGCGTCCTGAAATGCCACAAAAATATCGCGGTGCCCTCCTTTTTCAGCAACATAAATCATGCCATTGGCAATGTAGCGGGAATCGGCCTGCCAGAATGAGAAATTGATTTCTTTTGGCAATTCAAGGGGTTCGCTCCATCCGGTGGCAGTTTTTTTGCTTTCGGCCAATTTCCCACTCTTAAACATCAGCATTTCAGTGACGTTGGAGTTTACACTTTCTGGCGCTTCATTTGCAAATACCGTATTTAAATCGGTTATGGAAACGGGGTTGCCCCAGGCGGATCCCTCTTTTTTCGCTACATAAACATCTTCTTGGAGCGTAAAGCTGCCCATGTTCCGACAAAAAAACAATTGTTGGCCATCGGCAGATAATGAGGGACTGTATTCCGAATAGTCTGTTTCTTCTGGGAAAACAACCTTCCTCAGTTTGTCCAGTTTTCCTTTGGTTTGGAACATCTCATACATCTCCGCAAACTGGGATTCGGGGGAATTGAAATATTTTTTGTAAACCTCCAGGGTATCTTTTACTGCCGACCAGTTTTTTCGCTCAAAATCACTGGCCATAATTTTGTTGAGCGCTAAAAATGCTTTTTCTGAAGGTGCCCAAGCCAGGATGTATTGGTGGTATTTCAGCCATTCGCTGATCCGATAAGTTTCCTTCAATAGCTTGCTGTCAATCAAATTTTGGAGGTCTCTTTTGATCCGTAGGGAATCAAAATCAGGGTACCTTTTCCCAAAATCAGCGATCTTCTCAGTGGACTCTGCGGTTCTTTCTTTTTGGTACAAGTACTTTATTAAAGCACTGCGGCTAGAATCAGTAGGGAATAGTTTCAAAAATTTATTGATGGCAAAGAGGGAGTCGGATTGCAATAAAAAAGACACCAAACTGTCTTTTACTGCCTGCCGATTGGCGCTTGGAGGTACCCGCTGGATGTAGCCAAAATACGCTTGGGGCCGATTACTGGCATAGATCCGCGTAATTTCCTGCTTTTCTACTTGATCCGCCCAATCCCGCTGGATTTTGAGGTATTTGTCGCGCAGGGCTACAGGTGTTTTGGGGTCTTTGGTAATGGCATCCAAATCGATTGGCTTTTTGGCATTGGCCCGAAGGCGGGTGGCAAATTTTTGCCAAACGGTGTCTACGCTGGGATGAGCAGGATATTCGTTCAAAAAGCGCTTGATCCGCGCCATACTGTCACTTCGCATAACGGCCTGGAAGTAAAAATCCAGCGCATTGGCTTCTTCTTTTTTGAGCAAATCCGGAAATGGAAACGCAGGAAACTGCGTCTTAAAAGCCTGCAACTGCTTGGGTGAAGGATTTTCTGCGCGGTATCCTCGGTAAAGCCGCATCCAGATGCTGTCTTGCTGAGGAATAGCCGGCCAGTTTTTCAGGGATTGGGCGCAGTAGCGCCATGGGGCTGTTTTGGCAATCTTCGTGGCAAAAGTATCCAGCGCCAATTCGCCGTAAACAGTGCCTGGAAATTTTTTGACAAAAACCTCCATTCCTGCCAGACTGGCTTTGCGGTTGTTTTCAAGAGCAGTTACAATGGTGTCTCTTACCCAGGCGGCCAGGGGGTATTTCTGGTTAAAACTGGCATTGGCGCTCCATCCGTTGGCTCGGGTGTACAGGTCAAAGAGTTTGAAACTTGAAGCCCGGAAAATGCCCGGTGATTTAAGCTTGAGGCTGTTCCCGTATTGGCCCATCAAGTGATCGAAAGCCTCCAATGTCCCCGCTTTCAGGGTTTCATCATACACCAGGTCATTCCGGTTGGTTTCAATGGTTTTGAGGTTTGTCGCATTGGGTTTTTCAATCAAAGTCAGGTAGTGGTCATAATTTGCAACGGTATTTTTTTTCAGGGCATCTTCGTAACATAGCTTTTCGATGCGGCGGCGGATTTTGGCTGCTGAGTCATCTTCCCATTCTTTTTCAAGCTTGCCCTTCGCTTTGGTATCCAAGGCCCGGTATTGGGTTTCGGCATTCAACACGCGAGCATAAGCTGAATCCAATTGAAAAGCTGGATTGCCTGCGCTACTAAAATACCTGGCCATCCCAAGATTGGCCAGGGTAGGGGAGTCGGTCGTTAGGTTGCGGAAAGTGGTTGCGGCGGTAGTGAAATCTTTGTCTTCGAGTTGCTTGATTCCATTTTTGTATTGAGCAATACCCAAACTGGAAAAAAGTAAAATTGCCGCAGCAATGCATACAGCACGTTTGAAGGAATACCTGAGGCCCATAATTGTGAGGGTTGGTGATTAGATTTTTATTGATTAAAACACAATATAAATATACGATAATTTTATTTATTTATTCTGCTTCACTGCATTGTACATCTTTTGTACTTCTTCCAGGGAAAAATGTTGATTCAAAGCGGTAGTGAAAACTATTTCAGTATCGCTTACCAGATGAACGTACCTAAAACTGTACCTTTCCGGGCGCATACTTTTTACTTCGTAGATGAAACCATCTTTGTGTTGTTCCACAATTTTTCCGAAATCAGGATTGCTGCGCACTTCACGGATTTGGCGAAAAGTTTGCTCCATCAATTTTTGACCTCGGGTCTTTCCCGCGTAAATTTGAATGGCATAACGTGTTGCCCCGGTTGAGGTGATGGATAAATCTTTTACCCCAGCCAAATCAAAGTTTTCAATCTGGGTACTGTCTGCTGGAGCAAGGATCGTAGCGGGAATGCCATACGGCTTTAGATCCATAACCTGCCAAGGCTTGGATTGATGGCCAATGCAATTGGGGAGTAAGAAACCCAATACCAGGATAATTAAAAATTGTTTCATGTGTGGTGCTGAAAATGACTACTGATTTGAGTTGTAAACGCAGAAAAATTAACTTCCCGATTTTGGGTTTTGAATAGGAAGTCGAACGGTTCAATTCAAGTGAGCTTCCTATTCAAAAGCCTCTAAAAAAATCGGGAAGTAATTTTTTGCGTCAGACTAAAAGAGGAACTACAGAAGGATAACGTTTTTTTTTGCGGCAAATTTAATGCTTTGTGCAAGAAGTCCAATTTTTTCAAACAAAACCTTTATTTTTACGCACAGTATTTTTAAAGCGCTATGATAAAAAGGCTTCACATCCGCAATTATGCGATCATTGAGCTCCTGGACATTGACTTTGCCAAGGGCTTGACCATCATCACCGGAGAAACTGGTGCTGGTAAATCCATTCTCCTAGGGGCACTTGGTTTGATCATGGGCGACCGTGCCGACACCAAATCTTTGTACAACCAGGAAGAAAAATGCGTCATCGAAGGTGTTTTTGACCTAAATGGTCATGACCTGAATGAGTTTTTTTCGGAACACGACCTCGACTACGAAACCGAAGTCGTCGTGCGCCGGGAATTGACGCCTTCAGGAAAATCGCGGGCTTTTGTCAACGATAGTCCGGTCACCTTGAGGGTACTTCAAGACCTCAGCGCAGAATTGATTGACCTCCATCAGCAATTTGATACGCTGGATATCCACAACCTGTCTTTTCAACTCCGCATGATCGATGCCCTGGCTGGCAACAAGGAACGACTCATTCAATACCGCAAGCTGTACAAAGATTACAGCGAAAAACAGCGCCGACTGGAGGAGTTGTTGCGCCGCAATGAGCAGTCGACCAAAGAAATGGAGTTCATCCAGTTTCAATTGGAAGAATTTAATAAGGCAGAGTTGAGCGCTGGAGAGCAAGAAGCCTTGGAAGAGGAACTGACCCGCCTTACCCACGCCGAAGACATCAAGCGCACCTTGAGTTTTGCCTTTGATGCCCTGACCGAAAATGAGCAATCTATTGTTGGTCAAATGCACACCTTGGGCAATGCTTTGGTTTCCATCGGAAAATACGCACCAAAACTCGGCGAATACTCCGACCGTTTTGCCAATATGATTTTTGAGTTGCGAGAAATGAGCAACGAATTTGAAAAAATTGCCGATCAAACCGATCATGATCCCGAGCGCATTCTGGAAGCCCAGCAACGCCTTGATCTGATTTATCGCCTGCAAAAGAAGCACATTGTAGCCACGGTTAATGATTTGTTGAACATTCAATCCAATTTGGAGCAGCAATTGGCCGGTTTTGCCGATCTGGGTAATGAGATTGGGGAGCTGCGGCATAAAATTGCCGAACAAGAAACGCATTTGTTCCAAATGGCAGATGACTTGGCCGATCGCCGGCAAGCCGTGATCCCCACCTACGAAGACAAAATCGTGGAGATGTTGGGACAATTGGCCATGCCTTACGCTCAACTTAAAATTGAAACCCGCAAATTGGATGCCCTCGGGCCAACGGGCCTGGATGAGGTACAGTTTATGTTTGCTGCCAACCGGGGTAGCCGCTTGCAGCAAATCAAAGATGTGGCTTCTGGAGGGGAATTGTCGCGCCTGGCTTTGGTGACAAAATCACTGGTAGCCAGTTCAATTCCGTTGCCAACCCTCATTTTTGATGAAATCGACGCGGGAATCTCTGGCGATGTGGCGCTAAAAATGGGCAATATTCTGCGGAATTTGTCCAACGAACACCAGGTGGTGACCATTACCCACTCGCCTCAGGTGGCTTCAAAAGCGGATCGCCATTATTTTGTATTTAAAGTGGACAAGCCAGAACGCACCGTTACCAATGTGCGTTTGCTCAGCAATGAAGACCGCATTCGGGCAATTGCCGTCATGCTCAGCCAAAGCCCTCCGAGTGATTCCGCAATGGAAAATGCACGGGAGTTGCTTGGTTTGTAGTGTGTTGTGAAAAAGGAGTTGTGAATAATGAATGCTGGTGCAACCTCAAGTATCTAAAATTCAGTCTTTAAGCAGATTTATCAGGTACAACGCACAACTCATAACGCATAACTCTTTACTTTTGCTCCGCTTTAGATATACTCTTGGACATAACTGAACAAAAAAACAACCAATGGCGAACAACTTATTGCAAGGGAAGCGAGGAGTCATCTCCGGTGCCCTGGATGAAAACTCAATTGCCTGGAAAGTAGCTGAGCGCTGCGTAGAAGAAGGTGCAACCATCGTACTGACCAATGCACCAGTAGCCATGCGGATGGGAGAAATCAACAAACTCGCCGAAAAGACCGGTGCCGAAATCATTCCTGCCGATGCAACCGATATGGCCGATTTGGAAAACCTCTTTGGTAAATCCGTTGAAATTTTGGGTGGGCCACTCGATTTTGTACTACACTCCATTGGCATGTCTATCAACGTGCGCAAGAAAAAAGACTATACCGATTTGAACTACGAATGGATGCAAAAATCCTTCGATATTTCTGCCATTTCATTCCATCGCATGATGCAAGTGCTTTACAAGATGGATGCCATGAGCGATTGGGGATCTATATTGGGTTTAACTTACATTGCAGCTCAACGCACTTTTCCTGATTACAGCGAAATGGCCGAATCCAAAGCTTTATTGGAGTCTTTTGCCCGCAGCTTTGGCTACCACTGGGCCTTGAAAAAGCACGTGCGGGTCAATACGATCTCTCAATCTCCAACCAAAACCACCGCAGGTTCTGGCGTAAAAGGATTTGATGAATTTTACGAATACGCCGACAAAATGTCGCCATTGGGCAACGCATCTGCCGATGCTTGCGCCGATTATTGCGTAGCCTTGTTTTCTGATATGACCAGAATGGTTACCATGCAAAATCTTTACCACGACGGCGGATTCTCTTCCATGGGGATGAATCCGGCGGTTTTGGGATTATAGTTTTGGTTTTAAGGTTTTAGGTTCTGGGGTTTGAGGTTTGCCCAATCGTACTCATTTGTTCAACATTGTGTATACCTCAAACTCAAAACCTGAAACCAAAACTTCTAATTTTTTTCAATGCTCAGACTGTTAGTTTCGCTTGCCCTGCTCTTTGGGTTTAACTTCTTACTGGCACAATTCCCAACTCAAGGCCCTGGCGGTTTTGGGAATCCCGGCGGTTTTGGTTCTCAGCGATCGGGACAGTTGCAATTAGATACCATTCAGGAAGACATCAAGCGCGACACCTTCGGCGTTTACCGTTTTTTGGCTAAAAATCCATTCCACGAACGGGCATTTTCGGATACATTAATAAACAGTTACACCCACCAACACGACCCGGTTCGCCAACAAGAATGGGATTACATGCACCTGGGCATTTCGGGGTCTGCCGCACAACCGATTGTATACCAACCACTCCTTCGCCGAGGCTTCGATCTGGGCTGGCACCAGTACGATTTATATGTAAAAAAGGCCGACGATATTCCTTTTTACCGCCATGAAACGGCCTTTACCAATATGGAGTACAACCAATTGAGCGAGCAGAACAATAGCGTATTCAAAATCCTGTTTTCGCGCAACTATGGCAAAGGCTTTAATTCTTCGATCAGTTATGAGCGCAATTCTCAACGCGCTACCACTCGCTTGTTTAGCCAACAGGCTCTGCGCAATACAACTTTGGCCCTCAATTTTTGGTTCAAAGGCCAAAATGGAAGATACAACGCCTATCTAACGATTGTCAACAACAAATTGGAGCGCCAAGAAAATGGAGGTCTGGTAAATGATACCCTTACCCTTGGCAATTTTACTACACCTGCCGTAGCGCCAGTATTTCTGGATGCAGCCCGATCCAGGTACCAACACCAGGAAGTCCAGTTTACCCAATATTTTCAACTGAATCGCTTCGGTAAAGCAGACACTTCTGCTTTGGATAGTCTGCCATTGGAGGCAGTGCCTGGTAAACAAATTTTCCAGGTGGCACATTCCATCAGTTACCAAAACATTTTTTCTCGGTACAACGATGGTGTGACCAATTTGACCACTTATTACAAAAAATTCAATACCGATTTACGGGGGATTCGCAATTACGTGGGCTATCAAAAAATCGAAAACCAATTCCGTCTCCTCACCTTTAAAAGCCAAGGCCCTTTGGTTGGCAGAGCTCGAAAAGAAGCTGGATTGTTGGAATTGGCTTTGGTGCATGCTTATCACCGGATCAATCTGGAAACCAGAGATTCCAGCCTTAATGAAGTCTTTGCAACTGGCAAATGGGATTTGCAACCGCTGCCAGCGGTGGATTTGCAGCTGAACGCTAAACTTGGGTTATTGGGCAATATTGGGGATTATCAAGCCAGCGGTGAGATCAATTTTAAATTGGGCAAATTGGGGCAACTGACCGGTCGAGCCACCAATCAATTGTATAGCCCAACCTTGGTACAGCGCGAATTTATTGCCACCCAACAAAGAATCTGGAACAATGATTTCAAGAAGACCCTGGAAACCAATTTGGAGGCTTCTCTGCAAATTGATCGCTTTCAAATAGAGGTTGGAGGTGCTTACCATTTGATTAACAATCTCCTATATTTTGATACTATTGGCTATGCACGCCAAACAGGAAAGCCTGTTGGTATTTTACAATTATTTGCAAAGAAAAATTTTGTATTTTGGCGTATCCATCTTGATAATCAAGTGATACTGCAAAATGCTTCTGAAGATGTGGTTCGTTTGCCTAAAGTGTTTGGCAAGCACAGTTTGTACTTTGAGGGAAGACTCTTCCGGGTTTTGAGTTCACGCATTGGTGTAGATGTGCGTTACCAAACCAGTTATTATGCAGATTATTACCGACCCTTGACCGGGCAATTTGAATTGCAGGACAAGCGTCTGGTCAATTTTTACCCGGCTGCCGATGTCTTTGGATCCTTTCAAGTGACCAAATTCAGGGCTTATTTTAAAATGGAAAACATAACCCGGTATATCGATCCTGAGAATAAATTGTTTTATCAAACTTCCTATTATCCTATGCCACCCAGCAGTGGATTCCGCTTAGGCATCAAATGGTTTTTTGCGGATTGATCTACTCCTGAGAGCAGGTGATAGCTAACCCAAACCGATATGAGAAACGTTGAATTAGGTAAAGTTGGACGCAAAATCCGACAACTGCGCAAGGAGAGAGGCATGAACCTCCAGGAAGTAGCAGACAAAAGTGACATTACTGCGGGACTGCTTTCCCGCATCGAAAATTTTCGTACCCTGCCTTCTCTTCCGGTATTGCACAACATTTCGATGGCCCTCACTGTCCCTTTGGCCGAATTGGTAGATCTGGTAGGCAGCAACGGCGAATCCAATTACATCCTGGTGCGCAAGGGCGAAGGAGAAAAAGAAGAGCGCGACGATTCCAAGGGTTTGATCTACGAAAACATCTTGAGCACCGGTTTAGCTGAAACAAACCTGCAAGTCTCGATCATTTACATTCCTCCGCACACTTACCGCAAGCCACTTTCCAACGACAGCATGGAATTAATTCATGTGGTGCAGGGCTCCATTGAGTACGGATTGGGCGATACCCTTTTCAACCTATATCAAGGCGATACCTTATTTTTTGATGGGAGCATTCCCCATTCTTTGAACAACACCACTGACGAGCAAGTAGTATTGTTCAAAGGATATTTGTTGAGGAGGAAGTAAGGGGCGATAAAAAAAGGAACACTTATTTTTGCCCCACTACTAAGGCCAAACCATTACTTACCTGGCTGGTAAGTTCGGTTGGCTCCATTCCGATAATCTTCAGGGTAAAAAAGCACCTCCTTGAATTTTCCTTCGGTGTACATTTTTCCCTGATCCATAAAGTGCGGCGATTTTGGGTTGCTGCTTTGCCCTCCGGTTACGATCGAGCGGGCTTTCAGGCGTGGCCCAAATTCTACGACGGCCACAAAACTGTTGCCCACACTGCCGTAGCGCTTTTTGGTTCCAGGATAAGCCCTTGCCCCAAATGCGGCCAAAGAGCCCCAGTGCGATGAAGTAAAGGCCACCGGGAGACTAGGTTGTTGATCATCAAATGTTTCTTTGATTTTTCCGGTGAGGCGTTGGAAGCGATTGATGTCGCCCCAACCGATTTTCCAGGTGCCAAAATCGCGGGTCAATTCATCCAAAACCAAATTCAGTTGTTTGATTTTTTCTTCGCTAGAACTGCTCTTGATGATGTGCTCACTCAAACTCAGGGCATCATTCGGTTCGTCTTCCGGTAAGTGGTAGCGGGTATAAGTCAGCATTTTTTCGCCCCAATAAATGGCCAGGGTGGAAGCTTGTGATTCGAGGCTATACCTGAAATTCCACTGTTTCAGCAGATCAATGGCCTCGGTCAGGCGAGGCGTTTTGTCATTGCTTTTTTGATATGCATCAACCAGCGCCGGAATAATGTCCTCAAATCCAGGAAGTTGCGGATCGTAAGCTGCTCCAATGAGTTTGTCCAAGGTAAAATTGGATGCATCTTTGAGTACCCGAACAGCGTGGATTCCCCGGTAATTTTCAGGATCGGGTGCCATATACGCCGGATATTTTTTGGGATCCGGGCTTTGAGTTGCTGCGGCAGTGAAAGGGGTAGAATTGCAGTTTTGCAACCAACCCGTACCTGGATTGAGCAATTGCACCGTTTCTTTCACGGGGTGCAATCCCTGCCAATCGGTAGCTGGATTGCTGCCATCTACCGGTTTTTCCCAATCAAAAGTCGGGTTGCGTTTGGGCATAAAATTGCCGTGCCAATATGCAATGTTGCCCTTGCGATCAGCAAAAACGGTATTGTTGGACGCATTGCCCCGCCAATCCATCGCTTTATTGTACTGCTTGTACCCATTGGCTTTGGTGCGAAGGAAAGATTGCGCCAGCGCTTTGTAAGGCTCGTTCATCATGCTGATGCTGATCCATTTGCCCTCTTTTTCGGAGATGACAGGCCCATGATGGGTATGGTAGGCATCAAACTCCTTTTGCTTTAGCTCATTGCCGTCTTTGTACCACAATTTTATTTTATCGATGCGCACGGGTTTTTGCTCATTTCCATAGCGGTAAAATGGTTTGCCTTCCTTCCACTCGATGGTTTCGAGGTACTCATCCAACACATCGGCAGCACTGGAAGTATGCATCCATCCACAGTTTTCGTTGAAACCCTGGTAAATAAAAAACTGACCCCAGGTAACTGCGCCATACACATTTAAGCCCTGCTCGCTGTGTACCTGCAATTCACTGCGGAAATAAAAAGTGGTATGTGGATTGATGAGCAATAGGGCATTGCCCGAGGCACTTTTGCTGGGGGCAATGGCAAATCCATTGGAGCCAACCGGTTCCCATTCGCGTTCTTCCCGTTCGGTTCGGATCCAGGAGGTGGAATGGTTTTTGGTGTAAAAAGCCTTGAGCCGCTCAACAGATACCGCGCTGATGTTGCCACCTATGCTCCCTTCGCTGAACATCAGGGGCATCCAGGGTTCAAAACGCTTGATCAAACGCGGCTTGACATTGGGGTGGGTGTAGAGGTAGTAATTGGCCCCATCGGCAAATCCGTGCAGCAGCTTTTTCATCCAGGCGGGACACTGCACATAAATGGCCTTCACCTGGTTGGTATCCAAAAAAAGCCGAGCGCGCAAGTCCTGGTACAAGTACGCTTCTCCTTCAACCTCCGCCATCCGGCCAAGAGCGGTGATGTAGTTGTCTTCAACCCGGCCAAAATCATCCTCACACTGGACATACAGCATGCCAAAAACGGCATCGGCATCGGTCTTGCCGCTCACGTGAGGAATGTCCCATTTGTCACGGGTAATCTGGATGGATTGAGCTTGCTGCTGCCAACGGGCAATTTCAGCCGCATTGAAACTTTGACCACTAGCGGAAAAACTGCAAAAAAGTAAAACTACGTAGAGTATTGGTTTCATTTGATTTGATTTTGGTCGGGGCGCCAGTTGGGGCGCCCCTAGGTGGGCGCCCACTTAGGGACGCCCCTATCTGGACGCCCCTATCTGGTCTCCCCGACGGGCGTCCGTCCTATTTCCGATAATCCAACGGCGGTTTCCGCGTTCCGATCAGGCATTGGTATTTAAAATCTTTGCCCCGGCGATCATTGAGTTCTGCTTTGGCTTTGGTACAAGTTTCTGGATTGTTGAACAAATCCATGGCCGTGAGTGCAATCGATTTGGCTGCAACCAACATGCCTTTGGCGCCAATGCCAGTGCCGCCAGCCGCTACTGCTTGCCAACTGTGCGCAGAAGTGCCTGGCACCCAGGTGGCAGTACCCAACCCTACAGTAGGTACAACCCAGCTGATGTCGCCCACATCGGTAGATCCGCTGTTGCGCTCTTCGGGTTGCTCAAAGGGCTGAACAACGGCTGCAGATTCAATATTGATCTTCTCCAGATTGAGGGTTTTGACGATTTGCTCGGCAAATTGCTTCTCTTCGGCATTATATACTACCCCGCCTACCGATTTCAAGTTACTGTGCATGATCTTGGCCAGGGTTTCATTGGGCATCAGGTTGTACACCCCGTTGATCAGTTCGTATTCCATGCGGGTGCCGGTACCCAATGCTGCACCTTCGCCAGCTTTGACAATGCGTTCAAAAATCTCCTTGCTGGTTTTTGCATCCGGGTGACGCGCGTAGTAGTAAACTTCGGCAAAGGCTGGCACAACATTGGGTGCTTCGCCACCACGCGTGATGACGTAGTGGATGCGGGTATCTTCAGGGATGTGCTCCCGCATCATGTTCACCATATAGTCCATAGCCTCTACACCATCCAACGCCGAGCGGCCGCGATCGGGCGCCATTGCTGCGTGAGAGGCCTGGCCATAAAAGCGAAACTTGGCGGAAATATTGGCCAGTGAAGAACTTGCTCTGGCGCTGTTTTCACTGGCTGGGTGCCAATGAATAATGGCGTCAGCATCATCAAACAAGCCTGCGCGTACCATGTAGACCTTGCCACCGCCGCCTTCTTCGGCAGGAGTGCCATAGAAGCGGACGGTGCCCGATTTCCCCGTTTGTTGCAACCACTCCTTGACGGCTACTGCCGCTGCCGCTGAACCCGCCCCAAAAAGGTGGTGGCCACAGGCGTGACCGGCTTTTACTTCAGGGCGCTCCTGACGCGTAGGCACAGCAGCCTGAGATACACCGGGTAGGGCATCAAATTCGCCCAAAATGCCGATAATCGGTTTGCCTGATCCAAAACTGGCGACAAAAGCAGTAGGCATATCGGCTACTCCGGCCTCCACTTTAAACCCGGCGGTGCGCAGTTGCTCTTGCAGAAGTGCTGAGCTTTTGGCTTCCTGATAACCCAATTCGGCCCAGTCCCAAATTTTCATGGCTACCTGGGTATAGGGGCCAGAAAGTTCGTCCAGGCGTTTTAAGGTTTGTATTTTTTCTTTGGAAAGTGCTGGATTGCTTTGGGCAAAAAGTCCCACGCCTACACACAGCAATAATAAGGTGAAGAATGGCTTCATGTGATTTGGTTTTTTCATACTGTTGGGCAATAAAGAAATGCAAGATCCTGGCTGGTTGAAAAAAGAAATGGAAAGCCAAGAAAGGTGATCTTTCCTTACATGATCTCAACGCCCATGTTTCGATAAGGCGTTAGCCGATGGTGCTCTGGGTCTAGCTCTGTAATGAGCACATCAAGATCATCGAGGCCGCATACCCTGATTTTTTGGCTGGAATCGAGTTTTTCTGCAATGGATAGCGCGACTACTTTTTTGGAAGATTCCATCATGGCTTTTTTGATGGTGACGACCTCCCAGTCGGATTCGGTCATTCCATCTACGGCGTCAATGCCATTGACCCCCATCAAACAAAGATCAGGACGGATGTCTTTGAGGGTGCGCACTACCTCGCCACCCACCGCAATGCCCGCCGCTTTGGACAGGTGACCACCGATAAAAATGGTTTCAGAGCTTTGATGCTCCAACAACTGTATGGCTGTATAAAGGCTCATGGTGACAAAGGTGATTTTGAGATCGGGGGGCAAGATGCGGGCAATTTCCAAATTGGTTGATCCTCCGCTGATCAAAACCAACATCCCTTCTTGCAGCAAGCTGATGGCTTTGCGGGCAATGATGGTCTTTTCTTGATAAGCGTATATTTCGTTTTCTTTGTAAGAATAAACATGGTAAGACTTGGAAAGCGCGCCACCACGTACTTTGATGATTTTTCCGGCATCGGCCAGTTCTTGCAAATCGCGGCGTACCGTATCTTCAGAAACATCCAGTTTGATGCTCAAATCGGAGAGCACTACTTTATTGTGGATGTTTACTTCACGCAAAATCAGCGCTTGTCGTTCTTTTTTCAGCATAAGAGAAAAGTGAGTTAAAAGCACTAAGATAACGACATTCGCCACTTTTGAAATAAAAAAAGCCTGCCGAATGATATTCCGGTAGGCTGGTAAAGCTAGCAAATAGTGTGTTTATTA
This sequence comes from Haliscomenobacter sp., assembly GCF_040403615.1. Classification (NCBI taxonomy): domain Bacteria; kingdom Pseudomonadati; phylum Bacteroidota; class Saprospiria; order Saprospirales; family Haliscomenobacteraceae; genus Haliscomenobacter; species Haliscomenobacter sp. The sequence goes on from NZ_JBBAKG010000094.1 coordinate 20,850, forward strand.
AAAATACTGTTGGCCATTCAGCAAACAGATCTTTTCGTATTTCTTGCACAAATGTGCATCTTATTTCTTAAAACCTCAAGTTATTGCAAGAAAAATATTTTAAATCCGAAAAAATTGCTGTTTTTAAGCATGTTTCTTGCAAAAGTGTGCAAATTATTGATGGTACATGACCAATCCGGGCATAGGATCTTTTTCTGTGTTCCCGAGAATTAACCCAAGTTGTACGGCACTGCGCCAGATTTCTTCCGAAAAAAAAGAAGCCACAGATCCAACAAAATGAACAGGGAGATTTTTACTTTCCTCCAGCACCATTACGCTTCGTTCAAAAAAAAGCCGGAATTGATCGTCTAGTATGCCCTTGATGCATGGGTCGTTGCGGTGTTCATTGGCAAAAGGAGCGAAGGTGGATAAAAAACGATTGGGGTAGGGGAGTTGGTAAACCGATTGCAGAATGTTGTCGCGGGTTAAATGGTATTGATTGTTGAGGTCTTCGCGCAGGTATTCGGGCATTTCTCGGTTTAGGAAGGCTTGAATGATTGCTTTGCCTATCCCAGCTCCACTGCCTTCATCTCCAAGAATGAACCCCAGACCACCAGCTGTTTCAACAATGGTTTGTCCATCATATCGACAAGCATTGGAACCCGTACCCAGAATACCGATAATCCCAGCTTGATGTTGGGCCATAGAGCGGGCTGCCGCCAGCAAGTCTGTTTCAACATTCACGGTGGTGGCTTCCTGAAACATCAACCTAAGCAATTGGTGCATGCGGCGGCGCTGGTCTTCTGCTTTGCAGCCCGTGCTGTAAAAGTGTATTTCCTGAACGGGGTCACTTATTTTACTCCGCACCTCGCGCAAGACGTCTACAATTCCTTCATCACTTAAAAAATAAGGACTGATGCCCTGGGTTTGGATTTGGTGGATGATCTTGCCTTGCTGCACTGCCGCCCAATTTGCTTTTGTGGCGCCACTATCGACTAAAATATTCATAGTCAGGTACTTGTCTTATGGGCCAAAGAAAAAGCTTCCATCGCTTTGCGAACACCGCCATATTCTAACAACAAAGCGTGTGCATCCTCATACGGCAGATCCAGGTTTTGCACCAACATCTTGGCGCCACGGTCGATCAATTTAACGTTGGTCAATTGCATATCGACCATCTTGTTGTCGAGTACGCGCCCCATCCTGATCATCACGCTGGTAGTGATCATGTTGAGTACCAGTTTTTGAGCGGTACCGGCCTTCATGCGGGTACTGCCTGTCACAAACTCTGGCCCCACGATGGCTTCTACTGGGAAATCTGCATTTTCGGCCAGCGGGGATCCTGGATTGCAGGTTACACAGCCCGTAACGATGCCGTGCTGGCGGCACACCTGTAAACCCCCAATTACATAAGGGGTTGTACCGGAAGCTGCAATACCGATGACCGCGTCTCCGGCATCAATATCAAAAGCTTGCAAATCTTCCCAGGCGCGCGTCCAACTGTCTTCTGCGGCTTCAACGGCATGCCGGATGGCGTGGTCTCCCCCCGCGATCAAACCAATGATCAAATCTTCAGGTACGCCAAAAGTAGGCGGGCACTCAGACGCATCCAGGATACCCAATCGGCCACTCGTTCCTGCTCCAATGTAGAACAAACGGCCACCTTGCTGCATTCTGTCTACGACAGCCTCGGTCAAGGCTTCAATTTGAGGAATCGCAAGAGCTACTGCGGAAGGCACGCTTTGATCCTCTCGGTTGATGTTTTCCAACAATTCCCGGATACTCATCTTTTCCAAATGCCTGTACTGGGATGGTTTTTCAGTAATCTTTTCCATACGCCACTGCATGTAATTAACCAGAATGAATCCAAAACTCATCCACAAATTGCGTTATTTATTGCAATAATTTGCAACATTGAATGGTTTTTTTTGAGGACTGACTTGTTTTCTTAGTTGGGTAGGGACAATTAATTATTTCACAAAAAATATTTGGAGAAATGCGAATAGTGCCTGTATATTTGCAGCCACTTAAATTGGGGGTATAGCTCAGTTGGTAGAGCGCTTGCATGGCATGCAAGAGGCCAGGGGTTCGAATCCCCTTACCTCCACCACTTCTAAAAAAACAGATTCACTTCTTTTCTGGTGCTAC